>CAZCIV010000637.1:0-1500 GCA_964498595.1 uncultured Flavobacterium sp. | reverse complement strand
ACCTCTACAACGGCAAGGAAGAACAACCCATGCCGGGGAAGTGGCTTGATTACGGCGCAAGGTTTTATGATGCGCAATTGGGGAGGTGGCATTCGGTTGATCCGCTGGCGGAGAAATTTAGAAGGATGTCTCCCTATAATTATGCAGCTAACAATCCCATTCGATTTATCGATCCTGACGGAATGGAAATAGAGGAAGCAAGTAAAAAAGAATGGGAGCGGCAAAAAAGTAATGTTGAAAGGCAGAGAAACAAATTGCAAACGAAATCAGATGGTTTAGCAGCAAAAGCTGAGAAAAGAGGATAGAGTCCTGAAAAATTGGCTAAAAAACAAGGAAATTTGGGTGATAGAATCTCAAGCCTAAATTCAAGTCTAAATACGATGGCTAATCTTGAAAGCAGCAGTCAAGTTTATCGTTTATCGACTCCTGAGGCAAGTGAAAATAGTGGTGTTACGCTGGACACGGAAAATAAGGTAATTAATATTAGTTATAGAAGTACTGCTTCATTCGTACATGAAACTACACATGCCGGTCAATTTGAAACTGGAGATATTGCTTTTGATTTAATAACAGGGGGAACTTTGGCACAAGATGTTACAGATGAAGTGGCTGCTTATAGAGCTCAATTTGCATATAGCCCCGGGTCTGTTTCAGACCTAAGATCAACTTCGGTTGCAAATTCTTTCAGTGCTATCACCGCTTCATGGGTTCAGGGGTTAGCAGGAGGAACACTTTATGTTCCGGGGGGTCTTGCGAATACTGGAATTAGTCCATTAAATATCAATTCGACAAGTGCAGACTTTATCAAAGCATATCCCAATAATCCGGTAATGAAAAAATTGCCAACAAGTTTTATTTTAAAGTATGATCCACGGGTTTACTATAAGAAATGATGAAAACATTGACATATACATGCATGCTCGTTTTGACCTTGATTTCATGCAAGGTGCAAAAGGTTGAAAAAGTCCCAATTAATGGAACTTTCTACAAACTTGAAAAAGGAACTGATTTCAAAATTTCTTATACTTTGGAATTGAGAGTTGACAGCACATTCAAATTGCTTTTCAATGCTCCAGGAGGGAAACCTCATTGTGAAGGAAAATGGGAACTAAAAGACAATGAAATTATTATCCTTGAATGCTTTAAAGATGGGGATCCTTATGAAACTATTACAAATACATATATGAGCCAAAAAACACATGAAGTTAAAGTGCTTAGCAAGAATAGATTAAAATACAATGATGTTATTTTAAGACGTAAAAAGTAGAAAATGTGACTATTAACTTTTTTCGGATTTTCGGTTCTTATGCCTTAAAAAAGCATCAACCTATTATCCGTTTGTTAGCCGAAACATAACTTTTGTTATCATAAAATTCAATGAACAGCAGCAGTCTTAACAAAACTTGCCATTGCTACCGGGCTGGGTGCGTGGGCCCGCGCGAACAGCGGGCAGCGCCCGGGTGAATGAAAAAACAACAGCAAATCCACGAAGCTGGCCTC
>CAZCIV010000636.1:0-1500 GCA_964498595.1 uncultured Flavobacterium sp. | reverse complement strand
CAAACATGGTGGAAGTAACGTTGTAGTCGTTCCAGTTGTTTGGGTTTCGTCTTCTACCCCAGGGGTCATAGCTCTGGCTTTCAACAAGGTTGCCCGACGCATCGCTGATGGCGGTGAGGCTGCCGAAACTGTCATGCACATCTTTATCTGTTTGCCTCAAAACACCTATACCCACCTTATTGTGGGTTTGGCTGTAGATACTGGCAGTGCAGGGGTTCATTTTTGGCTATTGGTTTGCTTGGGGCAAATGTAATGAAAAAACTTTTCCCCCAGCCAGCATTGGCGGGAGGAAAAGTAAGTTGATTAAGGCTTAACTGCCTATTTTAAAGCAATAGTTGCTTTACATAAACGCTTAGAGGTTATCAATATATTCCTCTCTGGTGATTTCAACATATCCTTCCTTTTCTGACTTAAAACACTTCATACCGTCCTTGCAGAGACCTATGAAGTAGTTTCCTTTACTAATTCCCATTAAGTGATAGATTGTGCAATCGGAATTTCTCCTTATAAAATCTATCTCCTTGGCTAAATGTAAGGGCTGATCTTTATCCTTGAAAATCGAGATACCTCGTGCATCACCGAAAGCTAACAATTCAAAATCATTTTTAAATAAATATGATTCTGTTCGAATATAAGACCTACCATTTTCCAGTTCATAATAGTAAGTTGGGTTAAGCATTTTGATGAAGGACGCTGAAAAAAGGTCGTTTTGTATGTCAAAGCCTCTGAACTCAACATAACGGAAATGCACAAACTTCACTTCTATATCTTTTAGAGATTTATCCTGCTTATAGAGCAACTGAAGTAGTCTTTCTTCAAGTTTCTCAACCTCTGTTTCATCATTCATAGTTGAACTATTAGGATAGCCTGTTAATAAAAGGATCAAATTCAGATACATTAAAAGCTTTATTGGATTTTGCATTGTAAACAATATTTAATAAATTATGAAAACGTTCCATGCTTTGATAAAATTTGCCATCATATCTCCTGATGCAACAGTTCTATAGGATCCTGTCCATGGATCCATGATTTGATAAAGACGGGAGGAGGATTTCAAGCCAGGGGCATATTGAATTGATCTTTCTATTACTCTATTCACTGCAACAGCATGACCAGTATTACCTGTCTGCCTCAAATTCAGAATAACTTTCTGGCCTGCATTTATCTTAGCTGACAAACTGTTAATATACTCACGTCTTTGAGTCATATTGAGGGCCTCAAATGCCCTGTTTGTTTCAGAAGAATATCTTTTTACTGTACTAATATCTACTAATGGACCATCACCACCATACCAAGATCTGATATCATGCTGATTAATATTACCACCTAAGGATTCATCTGTTGCTTCCAAACAAGCAGGTAAACAGTCATTAAGTCCATTTTGTTGCACACCTGGAATCCCAGCGTCAGCAAGTACTTGATCTGTTATAATCTTTTTATACCCACCACTCCAAAAATCATTTCCAAACCTGGTTGCCCGAATGCCTCCACTGATGCCAC
>CAZCIV010000635.1:0-1502 GCA_964498595.1 uncultured Flavobacterium sp. | reverse complement strand
CAACGGCATTTCAAATTGCAGATAACATAACCAAATTAACTTTCAATCTTGAGCAATGGCAAACCATTATTTTAGGCTATAAAAATGTCTTTTTGTTAATTGCAATTGGAGTGATTTGGCATTTTATTCCAGTGAAAACCTTAGCTGGTATGCAAAAAACATTTTCAACCTTACCATTAGTTGCAAAAGCTGTTTTATTAGGATTGATTTATTGGGTAGTGTATGCAACCGCTTCTGCAGATACGCAACCGTTTATTTATTTTCAGTTTTAGTAACTTTTGTTACCATTATACTTTTGTGTGAATTGTAACTTTGTACTTTTAAAAAGAGATGAATAAAAGAGAAATCATAATTACTTCAATAGGAGTTGTAGTCGGATTAATTTCGGGTTATGCTTATTATCATTATATTGGATGTATTTCTGGAACGTGTTCTATCACTTCAAAACCATTAAATAGTACTTTGTATGGTGGTGTTTTGGGAGGATTGTTTTTCAACATGATAGGTGATTTCTTTAAAAAGAAAAAATCCTAATTTCTTGTGTAACAATTGTTACCAAATATTTTTACAATTTGTATATATTTGTTAAATGAAATTTTTAGTTCACATACTATGCGTTTATCTGTTGCTTTTGGTGGCTTTGCCGTCTGTAAGAGCTATGAAAATGTTGGCTAGTGAAAATTGTGAACAAACTTGTCATAAATCTGATTCTGAGTCTTCAGGTTGTGAGAAAGGAAAAATTATCATGAGTTTGAACTTTAGTCCCGTTCAATTTGTAAGTGAATTGGATTTTAAACCTGAAATTTCTTTTTCCGAATTCAAAATTGAAAAAGAACAATCGAACTACGAGAAAATCTTTATTTCTAAATACCAACATTCCATTTGGCATCCGCCGAAGTTTTCCATTTCCTAACTAAGAAAAGTTGATTTTTACGTTTGTGTTTTTAGCACAGACATAACTTATAATGGAATAAAATGAAAAATATTTTAATCGTGTTTTTGTTGGTATTATTTCAGTCAACAACAGCACAAAGCACCTTTGAATATGATGTGGTGTTAACTCCGGTTACCGTTTCAGGATTACCAGGATTACATTCCTATGCTTTTGCGCAACATAACGGAAAATGGCTTATCATTGGTGGAAGAAAAGACGGTGTTCATGCGCGTCAACCTTTTAATGCATTTCCCGGGGCTCAAAATAATACAAACATATATGTAGTAGATATTGCTACACAGCAATCGTGGTCGGTATCGGTGAATTCGCTTCCAACTGGAATTAAAGAGCAATTGCAATCGACTAATATGAATTTTTATCAAGATGGTGATACTTTGTTTATCGTTGGTGGATATGCGTATTCTACAACTGCTGCTGATCATAAAACGTTCAATAATTTGACTTCTGTAGATGTGCCTAATTTGATTAATGCTATTGTGGCGGGAACTCCAATTACTTCGTATTTCAAGCAAATTACTAATGATGTTTTTGCGATTACAGGTGGACA
>CAZCIV010000634.1:0-1510 GCA_964498595.1 uncultured Flavobacterium sp. | reverse complement strand
TGTTTTAGCACAAAAAACATACACTTTCGATGGTGTTGCCAATTCCGCACTCAAAATTGGCAAAAATGTAATCGCAGGGGCTGATGAAATTGGTAATGCTGCTAAGGGGGTGGGACAAGGCCATCACTTACTTGGGAATAAAATAACAAGTGCGTTAAATAATCACCCAACTTTGAAGGGAGCCTTTGATTATAGCAGGACAAACTCCAAATATATTTATAATGCTTTAGATGACGCTGCACATAAGGGGTATCAGACCTGGCACAGGCAATATGATGCAATAGTAGTTAAGTGGCTTCAAAGTAATCCTTCAGCGACCCCTGCACAGTTCAATAAGTATCTTCATAATCTACATCAGCAACCGTGGTTGAAAAGTAGAATACCAAATGTTAACCTTCTGGATTGATGACTATGAAGTATTATGTAATTACAAATAATATATTTGATGATTCTCAATTTGCTTATGGAGAACATAGAGAAGCAAATTATAAAACGGGAAAAGCAAAAATATGTAAAGGTTGTGGAGCTTTTATTAGTATGTTGGAATGGTTGCCACCATTTGAGATAAACGTTTCAAAGAAAGAATTGGGAGATTTTATTTATGGGACTTATGTTGGTTTTTTCGCATCTCAAAATTTTAAGACAAAATTTGAACAGACTAACTTAAAAGGCCTAATTAATTTTAGGAAAGTGGATTTGTATCACAAAGGAAAGCTTGTAAATAAAGATTATTATTATCCTGAAATTTCACTGATTAACGCTTTTGTCGATTTAAAGCATATTGAATTTGATGAAAAGGAGTTGTGTGATACCTGTCAAAAAGGAAGGAGCATCATAAATAAAATTGACCGAATTCTTTTTGAAGCCCCACACCAGATAAAAGAAGATGTCTTTTTTACCACCTCAATAGGACAATCTACAATTATCTTATCAAGTAATTTTAGCGATTTTCTTGAAAAAGAAAAGTTTACTAATATAAAGCTTTTAGATGCTGCTAAATTTAAATGGGATAGTCTCAATCCTATTGAATACTGAATAACAAAGCCCGGCAGTGCCGGGCTTTGTTATTATAATGCAGCAACATTTTTTTGAAAGAAATCCTTAAACTTCTTCTTGGTCAGAAATGTATCCACCATTTTAAAGACCATATTTTTTTCTTCCGGTTCAAGTTCCTGGATTAGTTTAACCTGTTCCATCGGGGTTTTATCTTCCACGGTTATTTCTTGTGGTATAGCACCATCAAAGTTTACAATCTGGTCAATGGTCATGCCGAAATACTTGGCAATTTGTAACCCTTCGGTCACGGGCATTCAAAAAGAATAATTTTCAGCGTTTTTCAGCAGACGGCAGCAGCTCGTGGAGTCTGTTGGCCGGGTAATACGGAAGCTTAGTGTGGGTTTCTTTGAGCCAATGCTGAAGGTTTATTCGGTGAGTCTGCATGTTGCCAGGAAATTCTTATACCTTTGCCTATACATACAACGCATCCACCGGCATGTTGGAAACCTACGAA
>CAZCIV010000633.1:0-1512 GCA_964498595.1 uncultured Flavobacterium sp. | reverse complement strand
GAAAAACCGCTGAAAACGTATATTTTTCTTCATGTGGTCGAAGCGAACAAGCAAAGTTAGATAACACTTCGGGTAACATTGGAACCACTCGATCTACTAAATAAACAGAAGTAGCTCTATTATACGCTTCTTCATCTAAAATGGTTCCTTCTTGTACATAATGCGAAACATCAGCAATATGAACTCCGATTTCATAATTTCCATTTTCTAAAACCTGAAACGATAACGCATCATCAAAATCTTTAGCATCTTTTGGATCTATCGTAAAGGTTAAAACATCACGCATATCGCGACGTTTTTTAATTTCTTCTTCTATGATTGAAGTATCAATTTTATTTGCATACGCTTCCACTTCAATTGGAAAATCATATGGTAAACCGTATTCCGCTAAAATTGCATGAATTTCGGTATTGTGTTCACCTGGTTTTCCTAGTACTTTTATCACAGAACCAAAAGGAGAATCAGCTTTTTTAGGCCAATCTTCTAAAGTTACTAAAACAACATCACCGTGTTCTGCATCACCAATTTTATTTTTTGGGATGAAAATATCGGTATACATTTTAGCATTGGCAGTGGTTACGAAAGCAAAGTTTTTTTGAATATCGATAACGCCAACAAACTCTGTTTTAGCACGTTCTAAAATTTCTAAAACTTCTGCTTCTGGTTTACGAGAACTTCTTCTGTTGTAGATATACGCTTTTACTTTATCACCATCTAAAGCATGATTTAAGTTGATAAACGGAATAAAAACATCGTCTTCTAATTCGTCACAAACAAAGTAACCTGTTTTACGAGACGTCATATCAACAATTCCTTCGTAATATTCAGCTTTGGAAATAATTTGATATTTTCCAATTTCCGTTTCGTGAATTTTTTCTTGTGCTTTAAGTATTTTTAAATCTCTAATTATTTCGTTTCGGCTTTTGGTATCGCTTAACTCTAAAACAGCAGCTATTTGCTTGTAATTAAAAGATTTAGAAGGTTCTCTAGAAAGTATTTTAAATATTTGTGCAGTAAAATCTTTTGGTTTCTTTCCTAATTTTTTTGGTTTCTTACTCATTGTATCATTTTCAATTATTGGTTAAAGTTACAAAATACAACGATGTAAACCGAAAATGTATTTCAGTTTTAATATAAAAATAACTTATCGTAACTTTATAGAGTAAATCAATTCAAATGGAAAATTTTGTAACCGTTGCTATTTTTAACTACCAATACGAAACTTTAATTATTAAAAATTTATTAGAGCAAGAAGGTATAGCTTACTTTTTTGAAAACGAAACTATCGTTGGAATCGATCCTTTCGCTACAATTGCTTATGGCGGAATCAAATTAAAAGTACATCCAAACGATGAAGCAACCGTGAAAGAAATTCTAAAAAAACTAAACGAAGACGATCATTTAAAAATTGTTTAATTTTTTAAAGCTTAAAGTTTTCAACATATATTAAAAACAACAAAAAATATTTTTAATTAAATTTAATTTTATGATGGTTATTATAGCGTGTTAATA
>CAZCIV010000632.1:0-1514 GCA_964498595.1 uncultured Flavobacterium sp. | reverse complement strand
CGTTAGCAATAACCTCTAAAGACAATGACAAAACGGACAACAACCTCTTTTATAATCGCTACTCTTGCCATGACAGTTTTTATTGCTTGTAAGGTAACAAAAGACAATTCTCCAAAGCCCCTTTCACCAAAAGACTTCCATGATGATCAAAAGTGTTACCACAATGGAAAATTGTCGACATCTGAAAGATTAAAAATCTATCCGTTTAACAGTCAGGATAAAATAAAAATCATATCATTCTTATCTAGTCTTGGTATGACACCAATTGTGAACGATACTATTTCAAGCTCACAGATTATTGACCAAATAACCTTGACAACAGCACAGACAGATAACCTAACGGATATTCTTTATAATTATAATTACTCTAAAAAGACAAATGTTATTAATGAAACAGAATATGGTTGCTATAATCCTCGACATGCAATAATCTTTCTCGACAAAACCGACAAGGTGTTATCATATATCGAAGTTTGTTTTGAGTGTGAGCAAATAAAGACATTTCTCCCAAAAGAGAGTATTGGTCATTTCTGCGATGGCAAATACGAGTTGCTGAAAAACTTTTTTATATCAATCGGAATAAAGCATTTTTTATAACTAATGTTAATAATCTTGGATACATCTAAGCTATATTATTCTTCTCACAGAAAACGATTTTGTGCTGACAAAAGGCCTATTGCTAACAGCACATTTGCAATAGGCGGGGGATCGTGCTCTGCAGACAGTTTTGTGGTAGCCGAAAATTTTGTGCTCCGAACAAACATTAGTGGTGGAAATCCCGCCCATCGCAAATCTGCAAAACGTTATCAGTAACTAACAACCAAAATAATAAATATGGGATTAGACATCCATTTATTTACGGACAACTATGACGAGTTATCTGAATTTGAACAATTTGAAGAGCTAGAAGATCAATTTCAATTGAGCCGTGAGTTTTGCAATCTAATGTGTCGTAAGAATGTTATTGAAAATGGAATGCCAGAATTAGAGCAGATTTCAATAATAACTGGATGTGACATCACATTTATGTACGACATGGAAAACTATACACCCGACTGGGAGATAGAAGATTTGTCCGAATTTGAGGATGAAGAAACTATTGAGGATATGAAAATGTCAAATTCAAAAATTGAAAACAATATCAATGACGTACATACCAAACTGAAATTGCTTATTGAAAAACTTAATGATATTGATGATCTCTCTTCTCTAATAAACAAAACGGATTACGATACAATTGGAATCGATGAATATTTTTCTGACTTTAAAAAAGACAAAGGCGACGGTTATATCGGGAATAATTTTGGACAGGACTTAAGAAATTTCTTAAAATTCATCGAGTACACAAAATCGAATTCATCTAAAACTATTTTCTTTCAATACGGATAAAATACTGATAACACCAAATAAGCAAAAGCGCAAAAAGTACTAGATTTGGTAGGCGCCTTTGCCTATTTGGAAAACGTTATGCGCAATCGCACACCCGCCCCATGGCTTGAAAAGCAATAATTGAC
>CAZCIV010000631.1:0-1519 GCA_964498595.1 uncultured Flavobacterium sp. | reverse complement strand
TGAGCATAGACCCGCTGGCGGCGGAGTATGCGGGGTGGAGTGGGTATCATTATGTTTTGGGCAATCCTATAAGGAATACCGACCCACAGGGAGATACAGTAAGGATTGGAGGTACTAATGGTAATTTTGATTGGACACCAGGAGCGACTTATGACGGAAATGATGACTTCATCTCTCAAACTGTCACGGCTCTAAATTATTTAACGAGCAACAATGTAGGAGGGATAACTTTTCCTAATGACCAAAATCAACCAGTACAAGGAAATGTAATAACTGATTTTGTTGGAGACGGTAGATATAGTTCTACTCTACTTACAATTGCTCAAACGGACGGAGACCATGTAACCTATGCAGACCCACAATACAATTCAGAACCTATGATTTTATTTAATCCCTCGCGAGGTCTTGAATTTGCGGCGAACGGCGACCAACAAGCAGGAAGTATTTCGCCAAGTGTAGCTTTGGCACATGAATTTGGACATGCTTGGTTGTGGGGAACTGCCCCAACAAAATACAACAATATGTATAAATTTAACGACCCTAAATATAGTAATCAAATGACAGAGGAATTGGTGATGAAGTACGTGGAAAGACCTGTGGCAAGCAGTTTAAATCAAGGTATACGGCTATATTATTCACCTGTCACACCATTTCAAGCACAAAATGTTAACTCAAACAAAAGAAGACAATAATGAAATTTTTGCTTAATACGGTTATACTTTTGATTTTTTGTCTTTTCAACTTAGGTTGTAAAAGTCAAAATATCCCAAATAAAGAAAAATCGAAATGTGGTAAATTAGATAAACATCTTATTGACCATTACAGAGATACATTATTGTCTGATTATGCATCAAGAAAGTTTCCTGAATTACGAAATTATATTGAGCCAAACGATGATTTAATACGACTTGATGTATCGAGTTGTAACGACACTCTTGTAACAATAGAGGACTTCATTGAAAACCAAAAAATCAAAATTGAATTCCGAAAATCAAATATTGATTTAACAACTCATGAAGTAAGTTATGTTGAGATTACTGAAAATGATCCAAAATTTATAGATGAAGTTGACGGACGACCTGCTTTTGGATTATTCTCTGATGAAATGCAGGTTACAGCAATTAAAGTTTTGGATATTAGAATAGGCGATGAGAAAATATCTGTACCCACCGAGGAGTTTTCCAATCTATTCTTTCCAAATTTTTGTAACAACTTCAAATCAATAAAACCTATAACTGCCTACAAATCAAAAAATAAAAAATTAATTTTTATTTACATTTTTGGAGGAAACGGTTTAATAAATCAAACATCTGAATTGAGAGAAGTAAGGTCTTTTTTAGCAAAATTGATATTTGATTTAGACGAGGGATACAAAGGAAAAATTGTTTTAAGTAATTCAGAGTTGGATGCTTACCAATGGGATTGCCCTAATTTCAAAGGAATTTAAAAGAAAAAAGAAGGGAGTAACTTCATCAACCTGTGTCAAACGCATTGATTTAGCCGCGCCTCTTTAGGGCCG
>CAZCIV010000630.1:0-1520 GCA_964498595.1 uncultured Flavobacterium sp. | reverse complement strand
ACAAATAAGGCATTGTTTGGAAAGCCATACCAAAACCTGCATTTTGAATAACCCAGTCTAATCCTAAGTATCCAGCAGCAATAGGAATAACAATTAAAGAACCTAAAACTACTTCAACGAACTCATTCATAAATCCGGCAGAAACCGCATTTAAAGCCACATCATCTTTTTCTTTTAAGTAAGCCGCATAACAATGAATGGTACCCAAACCTACAGAAAGCGTAAAGAAAATTTGACCCGCAGCAGCTAACCAAACTTTAGGATTTGCCAATGAATCAAATTGTGGTGTCCATAAGAAATTTAGACCATCCCATGCATTTGCATTTGGAAAAATATCTGAAGCACCGCTAGTTCCTAAAGTAACACCTCTTACGGCTAAAATTACACCGAATAAAATCAACAATGGCATACCAATTTTAGCAACTTTTTCAATTCCTCCTAAACCTTTAGATAAAATCCAAGTATTTAATAATAAACAAAGAATGTAAAAGATAACTGCTTCGTAAGGAATTCCAGTTGTAGATTGAGAAATGTCTACATAGGAGTTAAAAAAACCTGCTACGTCTGCCTGACTCATTCCGTCAAATGTTCCAACAATTGAGTGATACACATAAGACATTGTCCAAGATTCGATATAACAGTAATATGCAGCAACGGCAATGTTAGTAAAAATTCCAAAAACACCGATATATTTCCATACACGACCTTTAGCCATTGTATCTAATATATAAGGCGTACTGTGGTTACCAAATTTTCCACCGAAACGACCTGTTGACCATTCAATCAACAATAATGGGATTCCCATTAATAAAAAACAAACTAAATAAGGAATAATAAAAGCTCCTCCACCATTTTGAACTGCTTGAACCGGAAATCTTAAAAAATTCCCTAATCCAACAGCATTTCCAGCCATAGCCAAGATAAGCCCTACGCGTGAACCCCACGCTTCTACTTTTGCTGCCATATAATTTTATTGGGTTGTTAATGCTTCAAAGATAATAAAAGTATCTAAAATTCAAATAAAACTTACACTTAATGAAATTTTATAAGTCAAAAACTGAACTTCTTTTAGTTTTTATCATATCTTTTAGCTTTAAAAGAAAAGCCAAAGTAAGATACAATCCAAATCCCAAACCTACTGTTACAAAAGATATATAAATGAAAAACAAGCGAACGTTTGTAGCTCGCATACCTAATCTATCAGCCAATCGAGAGGCTACAAAAAATCCATGCTTTTCAAAAAAATGCAATAGGTTTTGAACCATTTTTAAATATTTTTTTTCAAAAATACGAATATTTTTTAAGTAAAAAATGTCCGATTGCACAATCTAAACACTTTTTATTATCGCAATACTGATTTTTTAATTCGAGTAAAGCTTGAGTTTCAAATGTATTATTTGATTTTATTCCAAAAAAATCAAATTTTTCAATTATAACATTCTTTTCTCCTGAAATTAACATTGATAAATCTATTAACTCTTGAGTAATATCTTTTCTTTCTCTCAATGAATATGCAAATC
>CAZCIV010000629.1:0-1523 GCA_964498595.1 uncultured Flavobacterium sp. | reverse complement strand
TAAAATTGATTTAAAAAAAGAGAATACCCCTATAGGTATACCTAATGAAGGAAAAATTGTCACACAAAAAGAATTCAATGAAATTGTTTCAAAACCTCCAACTTTTTAATGTTTTATTTAAAACTATATTTTTTAACAAAAAGTTATGTTTAAACATACTAACACGTATGGTTTTATAATACATTTTGTTAAATGTAATGGTTGCCATTTTGAAGTTCATTTTTAAATATTAAAATTTGATTTGGATATCCAAAATAATTAATTAATTTTAAAATTTAAACAAAATGAAAAAAATGATTTTTAGTGCAATTGCACTTGTAGCGTTTTCTTTTGCTGGGATGGCAAATGAAATTGAAGAGAAGAAGGTTGAAGTAAAACCTGAAACCAAAAAAGAAGCTAAAGTGGTTTTGAAAGTAAATTGTGGCACAATTAAACAGTTAGCCTATAATTTAGCAATATCTGAAGGCGCAGATGATTGTACTGCAGAATATTATTCTGATATTGTATATGCAAATTGTATGGGGTAGCAAAACAAGGGCTTACTTTCGCTGGTAAGCCCTTTAATTAAAAATTACATGAAAAAAACAATCATACTTTTTCTAATTCTGTTTTTTCAAAAAACAATTAGTCAAGAAAATACTATTGGAATAGCAACCTACAAAACCATTGTAATTGAAAACAAAGACAGTCAACTCGACAAAATGATGTTGGAAATGAGTCCAAATAGTAATAAAATAATTAGCGAATTTAGTTTTACATTAAAATTTGATAATAAAAAAGCTGTTTTTGCATTTGATAATAAATTATATTCGGACGAACAAGCTGTAAAATTTGGTCTATTAAAAATAAAATACACAAGCGAAACATTACAAACTCAAGACAGCACATTTAAAAAATTTGCTTTTGGAGACAAAAATAATGTTATTGGAGATACAAAAAATAAAGAATGGACAATTACAGCTGAATCAAAAAAAATTAATGGCTATTTGTGTTACAAAGCGGAACAAAATGATATAATAATTAATAGTGTTGGAACATTTAAACATCAAATTACAGCCTGGTTTTGTCCAGAGATTCCATATTCTTTTGGTCCTTTAAAATTTGGAGGGTTACCTGGTTTAATTTTAGAACTTCAAACAAAAGATGGTGTTTTTGGATTAGAAAAATTAATTTTTGAAAAAAATACAACAATAGATGTTGAAAGTTTTAAACAAAATCAAATTATTTCAAATCAAGAAATGTCAAAAATCATCAAAGAACGCCGAGAAGCTATGAAAAACCAAGAATAATTCATGCAAAAAAAAAACCTTTTTCTTTTTCTGCTCTTACCTCTATTTTCCCTTTCCCAAACCCTAACTGGCACAGTGAAAGATTCTCTTGGAAACCCTTTACAAAATGCTAATGTAATTGCTAAACCTTTGGTTGAAAAGCAAGGGTTAAAATTTGCTATTGCAGATCATTTGGGGCGTTATAAATTAGAATTAGAAAAAGATGTCCCGTATGAAGTTAGGGTTTCATATTTA
>CAZCIV010000628.1:0-1524 GCA_964498595.1 uncultured Flavobacterium sp. | reverse complement strand
CTTCGGTAAAACGATTTCGTGAAAGGTGGGGCGTTCGCCTGCTTGCGGAACGTTAGGTGTAATGACTTTAACCCTCGAATGGACAAGATAAAGAATAAGCAAAAAGAAATAATTTTTAAGGCCATAACTGTTAGTTTAGCTGACCTTGAATTCCATAGAACAAAATCTACTTTTTGGGTTAAAGAACTTTCAAATACTATTCAATTTATTCATATACATACTTTTTCATTTGATTATTCATTCCGAATTCATTTAGGAATAAGGGTTAAAAATGATTCGTTTGATGCAGCTTCGTTAAATGGTCCTTCAAGTTTCGATGGTTGGTGGAAGAACGGTAAGTTATTCAACAATAAACGACAATTGGGGTTTGATGAACAAGAAGCTTCAATTACCACTTGTACTCAAAGTATTATTGACTACGCTAAAACAATTGCATTGCCTTGGTTTTCAATGTTTGCTGACGACAAAGAATTATTATCCAATAAGGATAGTCCATTAGGAAACGAAGAAAAAGCTAGTTTGATTGAAATGATAAATGGAAATTCAAATAAAAAAAACATTGAGCTATCTAACGAAATATTTAGATTAGATAAATTGAAAAACACAAAACCCAAAAAATAAAGTGTCACTGTCAATACGAAACAAAATCCTTGGTCCTGTTATGATACCTAACAAGAAAATGCTTAGATATCATGACGAAATTGGTTTTTATGAGTTGTCTATTCCTAAAGATGCAATCGAATTTTACAGAGATAAGTTTCATAAAGATGGCAAAGAAGGAAATCTAAATATTAACCATTTAGAAAAAATTAATGATGGTGTACAAATAACTGATTCATTCCTGATTTCAAATGATAACCGAGCAAACCTGCCTCAATCTTTCAAAGATTTACCTGACGGCACTTGGATGATTGAATATACATTCGAATCCATTGAACTACTTCGAAGATTTGAAGATGAAGGAATTACTGGTTTTAGTATTGAAGGTAGGTTCGTAATTGAAGATAAAAACGGTAACAAATATACTGTTTACGAGAATTTTAAACGTATGAACAAGCTGTCTGATCTACTTCCGTTCGATGTATTTGTGTTTGGCGGATCTACAGATGGTGCTGGAAGAAACGAACATGGTGAAGCACACTTTGAGTTAAAAGAAAAAAATACACGGAAATCATTAGGCAAAATTTTTATGCCAAATATGGAAAATTGGATTAAGTCAAGTTCAGATGAGAAATTAGATATGTTTACTGTCATTAATGGTCCATCGCTATCCAAGAAAGAAAAAACTGCTATAGTTAGATGGTTAGAATTAAATGGAAATGAAAACCTTAAGCATTGTCACAAGGTATGGAATGAATCAAATAAATATAATAATCGAACAATTCAAATTTGAAAAATACACCTAACACCAAATAAGCAAAAGCGCAAAATTCACTATACTTGTTAGGCGCCTTTGCCTATTTGGAAACCGTTATGCGCAATCGCACACCCGCCCCATGGCTTGAAAAGCAATAATTGACGATT
>CAZCIV010000627.1:0-1530 GCA_964498595.1 uncultured Flavobacterium sp. | reverse complement strand
AACCGTTGTATGCAAGGCTAAAAGACCGAATTACATAGAAATAACCTGATTAGAAATTTGAAAAAACAGATTGAAAATATTGTCTCATTGATGGAAGGTTGGTGCAAGAAAAAATTAGTTTTTGCCCACCCGCTTCTGCCCTTCGGGACAGTTAGGGAAGCCCACGCACATTGCACACATTTGCAAATCGCACAGGCTGACCCACAAACCAAAATTTGCAAAAGAGTGCAATTCTTCCTACCCTGAAAAACTGCTATATGATAGATTTTAATGACATACTTTTAAGACAATTTAGAGTAGATTTAATTGAGAGAGATAAGAATCCTCACGTTTCATTTTTAAAACTAAAATATAACTATGATTATTCCGACATTTGTTATATAGTTGATAATCTTGGTGATAAAAACAAAACTTTTAACGAACATATTTATGGTTGTTCTATTCCAAGCACAATTGGCGAATTGGGTGATTCCAAGGTATTATTTGGAAGCGCAAATGATGCCTTTGAAAAGGAGATAAATTGGTCTCTGTTGGCAATAAGAAAATATAGTGAGAAGCTGCAAATCTTTATAGACAAGAAAAATGAATATGAAAAAGCTCTGGTTATTGGCGATTATGCTAAAGCAATTAAGATTTTAGATATAATTGAACGTGAAGTATGTTTTTCGCTATGGGGAATTGAACAACGTTTTATCCTAATCGAAATCGAAAAAGGACTTAAAGAAAACACGAAATTTTTAAATGAAATTAATGAGCAGAATAAGAAATGGTTTATTAAGAGATTTTCTCATTTTTATAGTTTAAAAGCTGAAAAAGAGCTTTCAGTTAATCAGTACAATCTATCCTTAGCAAGACTATTATTTAGATATATAGAATCTGATAATCAGGTTGATTTACATTATTATAATTTCAAACTAAATTTCTTAGAAATTGAACAACCAACTTTATTTCCTGATTTTTTAGCAATTGAAGGTTATCATTCTATAATTGATAAATACATTTCACTCATCCGAATTCTTGAATTGTCTGTATTAGAAAGGAATAAAGAAAAGATGCCTTTTTTAGATAGTCGAATATTTTATCTGTCAAAAAAAGTTAATGACTATAATATAGACAAGCTTCGACTTCTTATTAATTCAAATTTTGAATTTGAATACAAAACACAATCGGAAGATTTTGAAGCTTTAAAAGCACTTGATTTTTATACAAATGCAGAATATGAGAAAGTTGTTACATTACTTCAGTCGTATTTAATAACTTCTCCATTATCAATCGAATTATACGAGATTTATTTAAAGTCATTGATTTTGCTAGAACGTCCATTTCAGCAAATAGGAAGTAAAAAAGATTCTTTTCAAAATAAGATTTTAAAAGCATTGTATGGAATTTTATCGAGAGATGAAACAATGCCGGAATGTTTAAATGAGATAAGAAAAATTGCTTTTAATATTAGTTCCGTTTACTCTATTTCCTATTACTTAATGAACTTTTATAAAGAAGAGGTAGAGGGAAAAAGAACATTTAAATACC
>CAZCIV010000626.1:0-1531 GCA_964498595.1 uncultured Flavobacterium sp. | reverse complement strand
CTTCTTTTCATTGTGTAGGCGTGAAAGATTCTTCAACCGATTTTTTAAAATATTTAGACAAACAAAAAATAGCTTTAGGTTCGGTTGTTAAGGTAATTGACAAAGAAGATTTTGATGATACATTAACCGTAGAAATCGATGGAAAACGTCTAACGATTTCGAATAAAATTGCTAATAATTTATACGTTCAATAAGTATGTTTGATTCAATTATTTATTTTTTTGAGAGTATTGACCCAATTTTGGCGGCATTTTTGGCTACTACTTTTACTTGGGGTTTAACAGCATTTGGTGCTTCGTTCGTGTTCTTTTTTAAGAGTATGAACCGCGTGGTTTTAGACGGAATGCTTGGTTTTACTGGTGGTGTAATGGTTGCAGCTAGTTTTTGGAGTTTATTAGCTCCTGCTATCGAAATGAGTGATGGCGATGGTTTTGTAAAAGTAATTCCGGCAGCGTTTGGATTTGCTTTAGGAGCTTTATTTATTTTCGGCTTGGATAAAGTCTTGCCACACATGCACATTAATTTCAAAGAAACGGAAGGAATTAAATCGCCTTGGCAACGCACAACACTTTTGGTTTTGGCGATAACTTTGCACAATATTCCGGAAGGATTAGCAGTTGGGGTTTTGTTTGGTGGTGTTGCTGCGGGAATTCCAGAAGCTTCAATCGCAGGAGCAGTTACTTTAGCTATTGGAATTGGAATTCAGAATTTTCCTGAAGGAATTGCGGTTTCCATGCCATTACGAAGAATGGGAATGAGCAGAAGAAAAAGCTTTATGTACGGACAATCATCTGCTATTGTAGAACCTATTTTCGGAGTTTTAGGTGCAATTGCTGTTACTTTTTTCACTCCAATATTACCTTATGCGTTAGCTTTTGCAGCTGGAGCCATGATTTTTGTGGTAGTGGAAGAAGTTATTCCCGAAACGCAACAAGATAAAAATACCGATATTGCTACGTTAGGTTTTATCGGCGGATTTATTGTGATGATGACTTTAGATGTGGCGTTAGGTTAAGCTATAAATCTTTGTTAAAACGTTTTACATTGTATTTTCGATGTTTATTTTTGCGTCATGATACGATTGATAAATAGAACTAGTTTTGGAAAATTCCTTTGGATTTTCATGGCGTTTTATTTCTTGAATTGTAGTGTAGATGCACCTGATGTCCAAATTTTTTCTCAACAAGAAAATCTAAAATTCAACGATCAAGAGAGTATTGTAGAACTTTTGGTTGAAAAAGTATTAGGTTTTGAAAACGCTATTTCAGAACAAGATGATGTTGAGAATAATGCTCAAAAATCAATGAAAAAATCAATTTCTTTAGATTTTTTTGTTTTCCATCTAAATGATGGTTTTAAGAGTAATAACTTTAATTGGTATTCCAATGAAAAGTCGATTTTACAATTACCATTCTTTGATAGTGTTTCCTTAGAAATTAATTCGCCACCACCGCTTATTTAATTTGATTTTTTACAAATGATTTTAACTCCAATAATGGAGTAATTTAAATGTCTATTATCAAATTAGAAT
>CAZCIV010000625.1:0-1541 GCA_964498595.1 uncultured Flavobacterium sp. | reverse complement strand
ACGTCTTTCCAAATGGTAACACTTTCCGCACCTAAACAATACGCAAAAATCGCAGCCGTGTAATCAGAACCTTCACGACCTAAAGTAGTCGTAAAATTATTCTCATCAGATCCCAAAAATCCTTGTGTGATGTTTAAAACTTTCTTTTTTACGCCTTTTGAAATCAATTTTTGCGTGGTTTCCCAATCTACTTGCCCGTCACGGTAGTTGTTATCGGTTTTGATCAATGGGCGCACATCAATCCAATGGTTCAACATGCCTTGCGAATTGAAATAATGGCTTACAATCGTGGTAGAAACCAATTCTCCAATACTTACCACTTGGTCGTATACAAAGTTGTAATTTGGCGATTTATTACTGCGGATAAAATATTCTAAATCATCAAAATGAGCATTTACATCAAAAAACACTTCGTGATCTTCTTCTTCAAATAAGTCTAGTAAAATTTGGTTGTGGTACTTTCGAACTTCCTGAAGCGAGGCGTGCAATTCCTTCGATTTTTCAAAGTAATTTTTGATTACCACTTCTAATGCATTAGTGGTTTTTCCCATTGCAGAAATAACCAACAAAACATCTTCGTGTCCAACAGTATTTAAAACATGTAATACGTTTTTTACGCCTTCAGCATCTTTAACTGATGCACCTCCAAATTTGAATATTTTCATGAGTTCAATTAGTCAATATGGCAATTAGCCAATGTATCAATTAGTATTTATTTCAAAAATCTTAAATCGTTACTCTTTAATCAAAAATCGTTCTATTCCTGTTTCATCCATATGCACCACACGCCAATCGTCTAATACTTTAGCACCCGACTTCTCATAGAAATCAATGGCTGGTGTGTTCCAATCTAAAACATTCCATTCGATTCTGCGAACATTTTCGGCTTTTCCTTGTTTGATGATTTCTTTGTAAAGTGCAAATCCGGCACCGGTTCCTCTCTTATTTTCTTTTACAATTAAATCTTCTAAATGAATTGTTTTTCCTTTCCAAGTTGAATAGCGATAATAGTACAAAGCCATTCCGATAATCTCACCATCAACTTCCGCAACAAAACATTGAAAAAGTGAATTTTCAGAAAAACCATCTCGGATTAAATCATCAACTGTTACCACAACCGCATCAGGTTCTTTTTCAAAAGTAGCTAATTCCTGAATCAATTCTAATACCTGAGGCATATCCTTTTTTGTGGCTTTTCTTATGTTCATTGTTGTAAAACTTTTTGCAAAAGTAAAATTAACTTAAACATCTTTTCAAATTAATATATTCTTTTAACAAAAATCACGATATTTGTGCCACAAACACAACTACATCGATTTCGTAATGGAAGAAAGAAATAGAACCTTAGGCGAATTTATCATTGAACACCAAAATTCGTTTCAATATTCAACTGGAGAGTTATCTCGAATCATCAACTCAATCCGATTAGCCGCAAAAGTGGTAAATTACAAAGTAAACAAAGCGGGATTAGTTGATATCGTTGGCGCTGCTGGAGAACAAAATATTCAAGGAGAAGACCAACAAAAATTAGACGTTTACGC
>CAZCIV010000624.1:0-1543 GCA_964498595.1 uncultured Flavobacterium sp. | reverse complement strand
TAGTAATTCTCGTTTCTACTATATTCACAAAATAAAATTCACAGAAGACCCAAAACAAGCACTAAGAGTTTTTAGCGACTATAAAAAATTATGTGGTGATAAACTCGGTCCTGCAACCACATTTGAGATCGCAAAAGTATATGCTATGTCACACGATTATTTGTCTGCCGTGAACTATTTTGCTCATAGCGAAGAAAACTACCAAAATGCCGAAGAGAAGTTCGAAGTACAAACGTTCAAAAAGAATGCATATACTGAACTTATAAAGGAATTTACAAATATAAACTACGACAACCGTAAATTACTTTTTGTCGCTGATGAAGTGGTACACACCTCTATGGACGGAATGGTTGTCCTAAAAAAGAACAGATTGCCGCAGGGTATTCAGTTTCCTATGAACCACCCAAAAATAAACGAAGTATATATTTGCCACCCTATAAACAAGAACTCCTACTTACCAATTAAAGAATTTGAAAAAGAGTTATTTACAGATCGTTTACACGAACTAATGTTACTTTTGGGTAGTTTAGGTGCAAAGAATATAGACATTTCAAGTCAAGAACGAAATTCAAACACAGAAAATCAAAAAAACAATATGCAAGCTAATGCTTCGCTTGACATTAAAATAAATTCTGCAAAAGGAGATTACGAAAAAAACAGCAGTAGAGACAGTTCATTAGAACACGAACTCAATGTTAAATTTCATCAAACCTTTAATCCCAAAAAAGCACCTTTTGTCCCAAATAATTTGGTTTGGTATCATTCTAATTTGGGGTGGCAACGTTTGGCAAATCAACGACTAAATGGAAATTTGCTGACACATACCGAAGTTATTTCAACTAAGCAAGTTGAAACACTATCGACTAATGAAATTAAAAAACTTAACGCAGAGATTACATTTCTTTGGGGCAAGGTAAAAGCAGCGGGGGGGTATACTAACGAAATAGATTTTAATTCGGTAACAGAAAAAAACTACACATTAGAAGTAGCAGTAGAATTTGAAGATATTGACAATCTGCAACAAATTGTGTCCAATGAAAACACACTTGGAATCGAAGATAAAACCACTTCCATTCAAAATCATGAACAGTACGCGGAAGAAATACGTTTTATGCTCGAAGATGACGGCGAAATTGACGAAAAAGAACGTCGAGTTTTAGAACGATTGCGTAAA
Organism: uncultured Flavobacterium sp.; assembly: GCA_964498595.1. GTDB lineage: Bacteria > Bacteroidota > Bacteroidia > Flavobacteriales > Flavobacteriaceae > Flavobacterium. Next base: position 369 of record CAZCIV010000624.1, on the reverse strand, counting down.
AATTTAGGGCTTTCAGATGAAGAAGCCAAGCAGATAGAAGAACAATTTATGCAATTAGGCCAAAACGAAAAAGAGTATTTGGAAGAATACCAAGCCGTAATAGCAGACGGAGAAATTACCGAAAAAGAAAGACGATTACTTAACCGCTTGTCAAGTAGTTTAGGCATTTCAGAAGAACGAATTAAAGAATTAGAAAAAAAACAAACTATACCACAACGCATAAGAGGAGTACAATAAATATTGACTTATACGGTATTTTAGGTTTAATTTACATAATAGCAAAGTTGGTATTAAAAGCTGAAGAAACGATACGTTCACTTATAGCAATTGGTTTGTATTTACAGACCCAAACCAAATCGCTGAACTTAA
>CAZCIV010000623.1:0-1546 GCA_964498595.1 uncultured Flavobacterium sp. | reverse complement strand
ATATTCTTTATTCCTATATGATCGAAAAAAATATAGAAATATATAAATTTTAAAGTAAAATATAAGGAATTATAGAAATATATAAAATTTAAAGGAAAATAGAAGAGATTTTAAAAAGATAAAAAAATGAAAATTTTTGCAAATTTTTAACCATACAAAATGGAATCTTTTCTTGAACCGCCAAGACAGATGTTTGATATGTCCAATTCTAGCAGGGTAAGAGTCGCTTTTGAAGAGCCCGCTGAGACTAACGAATCAACTCAAAATAATAAAGAAGAAGCTAAAGAAGAAAAAGAAGAAAAAGACGTCAAAAAGAAGAAGAAATTTAGTGGTTTCTCTCTTTCGTCATTTAAGACTAATGCTTCAACTGTTTCTACTGCTTCAGTTACTCCAATTGTTTCTACTACAGAAAATAATGAAAAAGTAGAAAGAGTGGAAAAAGTGGAAAATGTAGAAAACGATCAAAATATGGGAGAAGACGATGATATTTTAGTTTTTAGTTATCCACTTTCAAAGAAACTTCAATATCAAACGTCAAATTCAAATTTAGTTTTTACTCAAACACCAAGGCGTGCTATCAATTTCACTGATATCTCAGCTGCTGAAGCACGTCAACGTCAGAGACAGATCGAAGAAAGAGTCGCTATAGATGATGTTATGGATATGTTTGGTAATGGTGAACGTCAAGCTAATGAAAATCTTGAAAATGACAGAATTAGTAGTGCAATTTCTGACGCATTAACAAAGTTGGTATCTTGTGAAGTCGTTATGAAGAAAGATAAGACAAGTTCTTCAAAATCTGTATTACCTGAAGTATTCTTTTCTTATCTATATGATATGTTTCAGTATTTAAACCCTGAAGAAAGAGCTAAAATTATCATTCATGCTATTTTTGGAGGCTTAATTACACGAGTAAAGCTAACTGGTGCAGGTGGAAAATCTGGTATTTCTAAATTTGCTGAATTGATTACTACAATTGGTAAGCTAGAAAACGGTGCTTCAAATAGCAATGAAAGTAAGCTTTACACACAAGTTAAAGCTGCTATGTTGTCTACTAACCTTAACAAATATAGATCTGATTCATCTGCTGGTGATCAGGTTACAAACGTTACAACATTGATTCGTAAAATTGCAACTGCTAAACTTCCTGTTCACTTTCCATCTACAATTACTGTATCTGATCCATTTCAAATGAAAGATTCGTCAGGTAAAATTTCACCCGTAAAGACAATTTCACTCTCTGGTGCTCCAGTTCTTTTAAATTTAAATACATTCTTTGAGAAGCCAGTTGAACAAAAGGTTGTTAAAGCTGTAGTTTCAAAGAAGAAGAAGTATGACGATGATGACGATGATGAAAATGCTGACACTGAAGACAGAATGACTGATCGTGCCGGTAAGAAGTGGTAAATAGTTTCGATAATACTTAATAGAAAATAATGGGGAATAAATAGAAAATAAATAGAACACTTAATAGAAAATAAATATAATACTTAATAGAAAATAATAAAAACTTAAATTTAAGTTTTAATACTGTTTAGTTTAGAAT
>CAZCIV010000622.1:0-1559 GCA_964498595.1 uncultured Flavobacterium sp. | reverse complement strand
ACTCTTAAATAATCGACATAATTATCGTTATTCAAATCTAAATTAGAGATTTGAGTTTTAGGATCATTCAATCTTCTTTCAAAATCTTCCAAATCTTTTGCATCACCAAAAACAGTTGCAACCGCTCTTAAATCTAAATTGTCGCTGATATCCGAATTTTTTGCTGTAACCGTAGTTTTTTCTTGTGCAAAAAGTGAACCTATCGTCAATGAAGCCAGTAAGCTCAGATGTATCAATTTCGTTTTCATAATATTTTTGTTTTAAGGTTCTTATTTCTTTTTTTAGTTATCCAATTACTGTGCCAAAGTTTTTTAAAGGTATTTAACTATTTGATTTTTAGATGTTAGAAAAATGTATTTTTCCTTTGCAACATTTCCATTATATTTGAAAATAAAACCTATCCAATGAAGAAGATTTATTTATTTCTATTATTTATAAGTATTTCAGCAATAGCTCAAAGTGTAAAATTTAAATCGGAAGTAATTCTCGAAACCAAATTGAGCTGTAGAGCCATATTTGTTGACGATGAAAAAGTTTGGATGGGAATGGATAAAGGTCGTTACGGATTTTACGACAAGAAAAAAGACACTACAATTTTAAAAGATATTCAATCTGTTGCTAGAAATACAGAGTTTAGAAGCATTGCAGGAACCAAAGAAGCGATTTTTATTTTAGCTGTTGGAAATCCAGCGATGTTGATTCGTATTGATAAAAAAACGTTGGAAGAAACTGTTGTTTACAAAGAAGAACACGAAAAAGTGTTTTACGATAGTATGCAGTTTGTAGATGATTTAAACGGATTTGCCATGGGTGACCCAATTGAAAACTGTTTAGCAGTCATAAAAACGAATGATGGAGGCAAAACGTGGCAAAAAGTAAATTGCGATGTTTTACCAAAAGTTTCAGAAGGTGAAGCAGCTTTCGCTACTAGCAACACCAATTTAACTATAAAAGGAAAATCGATTTTTATGGTTTCTGGTGGAAAGAAATCGAGGGTTTTTGTTTCTAAGGATTTTGGAGCAACCTGGAAAGTTTATGAAACGCCAATAGTACAAGGTGAGGAAATGACTGGAATTTTCACTGCTGATTTCTACAATAAAAAAATCGGAATTATTGCAGGTGGAAATTATATGAAGCAAGACCAAAATTGGGACAACAAAGCCATTACTAAAAATGGTGGTAAGACTTGGAAATTAATCGCTGAAAAAGAAGCTTTTGGTTACGCTTCTTGTGTGCAATTTGTTCCAAATAGTAACGGAAAAAAGCTTATTTCTGTTGGTGGAACAGGCATGTTTTATTCGGGTGATTTTGGCAAAACTTGGTCAAAATTCTCTGATGATAAAGATTTTTTTACTTTCAGATTTGAATCAGAGAAAGTCTTTTATGCTACTGGAAGAAATAAATTGGTACGATTTGAAATAGAATAATAAAAGGCGCTCAACTATTGCTGAACGCCTTTTATTTTATAACTAACCTCTTCTTTTTTCACGCATTTGTTTTAATAATTCTCTATTAAAATCTTCTTCGGCTTTTTTAAGTTTGATGATTTTCTTAGCACT
>CAZCIV010000621.1:0-1561 GCA_964498595.1 uncultured Flavobacterium sp. | reverse complement strand
GGAAGGAAGGAAGGAAGGAAGGAAGGAAGGAAGGCGCAAAACCTTCACCCATGCGGCTTTTGTTAGTTGGTTTTGCCGCTGAAAACCCCGCTAAATGAAAGGATTTCATGGAGGAATTGTTAATTGTTTATGCTCGTAAAGGTAATGCGGTTTTGAAAAATCAACAGGTTTTTAAAATTATTTTTTGAATATTGAAATCGTAATGCTCCTATAGTCAAGGATCAATAAAGACCGTGAAATAGAATCGCTGTTTGACTAGTATTGTTGACTTAGTTTAGATGATTTTAAAAGTTGAAAAAGCCTGCCAGATATATATCTGACAAGCTTTTTTCCGAGTTAGTTTTACGATTTATAACGAGAATAGGTTATATCCCAATTTAATTAGTACCGCACGATTTTTGACCTCAGAATCACTGGCATTGACAGATTCATTCATGTCCCAAATACTATTGAATCCATGATAATATGAAACCCCAAGCTTAAGTTTGTTAAAATGGAAAGTTAAATAGGGTTGAAGTGCAAAATCCCAGTTGTTTGGTTCGGTTGCGATCAGTTTATGCTGGTGTGAAATAAGAATGCCGTTAACGGCAAATAAGCCTATTTCGAACTTTTCTTCCAGGATACTGCTCAAACCTGCATTCAACTGAAGGTAATTGAAGCGATGAATTTCTGTTTCATTTGGATGGGCAGGTGCGTTCGGACCAAATGAGAGTTTGTTTCCAAAGCTCTGAAATGAAACCGCAATAGCAGGCTTCAGAAAAAAATCAGGCAGGTATTTAAATTCAGCATCAATACCTCCGGCATAGGCCCAATTGTTTTCTTCACCAAACAGACCGTTGTTTAGGTCATTTTGTGTGTGTTTACTGATTCCATTGGATAAGTTTAATGTTATATCAAACTGCCCAAAAGCTAGGCTTGAAATAAAAAACATGATAAAGAATAATTTTGTTTTCATGATCCAAGTTTTAAAGTTAATAACCACAACTTATTTCTGCCCAATTATTAATACCAAGTGCATCACTTTTTGCTTTACCTTTCACTTTGAAAAAAACAGGAATAGGAAAATCATAATAACTAACATTTGCCATCATATCTCCCATTCCATTGTTTGCACCGCTAAAATAAATCTCCCAACCTTTGGAGCTTCCCTTATAACCAGTTTTATTGTAAAGCCCGCCTTGTTCGGTGTAATAAATAGAAGTACATGTTTGACTAATGTAATAGTCTTGCCTAAGAACATTTACTTCACAATAAACATCCTTATATTCTAAATTTGTAATATAACTATTCCAAATACCAAATCTTCTTCGTTGACCAACAATTCTTAACTTTGAATATGTGTATAAGTACTCTATAGGTAAATTCGTTGATGGGCAGATAGCACTGTAATAATGGGTTCTACAAATCCAAATTTCGAAAATTACCCTGTAAGTATTCCCATTTGTGTATTTCTCTACCCTTTTGTAGTTTCCACAGTTACTTTCTGAAGGGTCGAGCTCCACATTTCTTACATAAAAGAATTTTCCATCTGAGAGGTCATCGTCAAAGTCTTCATTTAGGG
>CAZCIV010000620.1:0-1562 GCA_964498595.1 uncultured Flavobacterium sp. | reverse complement strand
ATCTTAATAACAGTGGGGTGTTTATTTCAGGAAAGAGACTGCCCAAAAATATTATTTGTCTTTTGCCTAATTATGGAAACATTATTGACAAAAATATAATACTTGACAATTTAGGTTCATCAACAGCCTTAGGTACAATTGGAATTGACATTTTCCGAGATGGTGTTCTCATTATTGACTTCAAAAAAAATAAAATCGGATATACCGATAAATTCACATGTGTCCAAAATAAAAAAAATGACATGACAAAAATGTCCCTATCTTTAGGGTGCAACCACTCATGCCATGTCAGACATAAAAGTAAGTATATTTAGCCAGATCTTAGGATTATTACACAGAGAATCTGTAAAAAAAATTATTCTACAGCATAATTCGGATAAGTTTTCCAAGGGAATCAATGCTTGGACACATCTTGTTTCGATGGTTTTTATGCAAGTTGCTAATTGTGGATCATTAAGAGACATTGCCTCCGGCTTGTTGAGTGCCACGGGCAATCTGAATCATTTTGGTATTGTTAAACCGCCTTGTAAATCATCTCTGAGTTACATTAACAAGAACCGGGATTACAAGGTATTCAGGGATATCTATTTTACCATGGTAGATAAGCTTGGACCCCACCGTCCGGATTTGAGAGCCTTTGCCCGAAAGATAAAAAAGAAGATATACATTGTGGATTCAACGACTATTACCTTGTGTTTATCCTTGTTTGATTGGGCTCATTACAAGACAAACAAGGGGGCAGTGAAGCTTCACACCGTTTTAGATTATGATTCCGGTCTTCCCACGTATGCTTGCCTGACAGATGGCAAAAAAGCGGACGTCAGGGTAGCTAAATCCATGACGTTTGCTAAAAATTCGGTTTTGGTCATGGACAGAGCTTACGTGGATTTTAAATGGTTATTTAATTTGGACAGCAGCGGGGTTACTTTTGTCACTCGTCTCAAATCCAACGCAAATATCGAGGTGGTGGAAACTTTCTTAACCAATGACAAGCACGAACATATCCTATCAGATGAAGATATCAGGCTGTGTGGGTTTTACAGCTCTGCTGACTATCCTGAAAAACTCCGTATAGTTACTGTTTACGATGAAAAAAACAAGCAGAATATCGTTCTTTTAACCAATAATATATCTTGGACAGCAGACCATATTTCCCAGTTGTACAGAGCTCGTTGGGCTATAGAATCATTCTTCAAACAGCTAAAACAGCTGTTCAGCATCAAAACCTTTGTTGGTCTGTCAGAAAATGCCGTACAAATTCAAATTTGGTGTTCACTTATCGCCATATTACTGCTGATGTATATCAAAAACAAGGCAAAATATCCCTGGCATATGTCAAATCTGGTAGCTTTTCTCAGATTAAACCTGTTTGTTAAAATTGACCTGTGGTATTGGGCTGATTATCCGGTCATCAGACCAGGAAAACCGCCGGATAAAAATGGTCAATTGTCGTTTAATTTTTGAACAGGGGGGTATTTTTTAATTTTGTCTCCTTTTATACCCGAAATCTAAGCTTTTTGGGGTAACTTTGTATTGCAATAATTTATTTTGGACACGTGTGA
>CAZCIV010000619.1:0-1563 GCA_964498595.1 uncultured Flavobacterium sp. | reverse complement strand
TGAATTGAACAAACGGATTTGGCAAATGGCAGAGAAGCGGGTAGTGGATGGGTTGACGGGTTTGTGATCCGAAATCAACAATTCCGTAAATCTGGATCTTCCAGCAGGAATGTTCATCGCCGCGATCGAGGGACAAACACTCATCCAGCCTATCAAGTTTCAACTAGTAAATTGATTAACGATATCACTAGAGGAAGCCAATGTTCACGCATTGGCTTTTTTGGTTTGTTGACTCTATCATTTTGTTCATGTGTTAATCGGATAAAATCTAAAAATTGCGTTTTCAGGTAATTACATAAATGCCAAATTATTGATACAAAAATCTTTGAAGTAACGGTAAATTGCTCCGGTTCGCATAAATCAATAAGGCTAAAAATAAATAATAACATACTCTTTTTATTTTAATAATAACCAGTTGCTCAAAGTGTATATTTTCAACTGGCTTTTATCAATAATGGATGTTGAGCTTGGTTTTACCTGTAGATTTTATTAACAATTTAGATTTAGACCAAAAAGTTTGTCAATTCTGGATATAAGCTTATAATCGTTTTAATTTTGATTCATATTTATTGTCGACAATTCTCCGATTAGATTATCATGAGATCACAGCTTATTCTCTTTCTGATTTTGTTCATTGTGAACACCACAAAAGCGCAAGAATTTAAATTCACAACTGTCAATGACAGCTTATCTGTATTGGTTATTTCGAAAGAACACCTTGTTTATGTTCCAGGACGATATTTGATTAAGGACAATACATTTTACTTTTCACCAGTTGATTCTTTGCATTATTCGGTTTCAAGTATTTCTTACAAATTGAATGAAGATTTATCCAAAGATTCAATAATGGTGAAAGTGTTCATTACCGATCCCCTTGAAATAGGTGCATTTGAAATCCAAGATGTTTATTTCAAGGCTGATAATAATTTGGTAATAAATTCTGAGTTGAATTCGGATGATAATTTTCATCGATGCATTGTGAAACCAATAAACGGACAATTAGTGCTCTCGGCTTTTGAGAGAAACACATTCTTTAAAAAAGATATTCCGTTATTCGACGGACTTGTTATGCAAGTTGAAAACACAAATGAAGTAATTATCAAGTGCTATTCGTTACAATCTTTAGTCACTAATTTGGAAAACACGAAGAAAAGAATGCCTAAAAAAGTGGTTGTTGACGGCAAGAAAATGAGTGTTGTAATGCTTGAATTTTCAGAGAACTTAAATAGGTTGACAATCAAGGAAATGCAGACTCTATAAAAAGGAATGGGGACTAATTTTACCCAACCTTCACCTTTTCACCCAAGTACTTTGATTCCACGCCCCACAAGATGTCCCAGAACACTTTCATGCGGGCAAAGCGCTCGCGGAATTTGGTGCGGAAGCCTCTGGATGTCGTAACGTCTTTGGCATTGAACCCGTAAACGGTCATCCCGAAATGCTCACCAATGTAGATCGCTCGTTCGTTGTGGAATTGTTGTGAGATCACGATCACTTCTTGTTGACCAAATACTTTCAAGGCGCGTTCCATCGAATCCAGTGTGCGGAAACCGGCGTAATCCA
>CAZCIV010000618.1:0-1569 GCA_964498595.1 uncultured Flavobacterium sp. | reverse complement strand
ATGCAATTATTCCTAGGTACTGTTTCATCTTAGTTGTTTCTAACGTTTTCCAAATAGGCAAAGGCGCCTAACAAGTATAGTGAATCCGAAAGCTTTCGGATTTGCGCTTTTGATTATTTGGTGCTATGGTTTGTTTATTTCATTTCCCGATTCATCCCAATATTTGCTTTTGCAATCAAATTCGATTAGCATTTCTCCGTATTCATTAGGTACGGTTTTTATGATGCAATCTTCAATTTCCTTTTTCATACCATTTGGATAATACTTAATTGTTTGCACCTTATAGGAATCGGAACCGTCCTCAGAATCGAATTGTTTTACAATTGAACTTAAATTTCCGTTTTCATCCCAATAATGACTTTCATTTTGATCGACTCGTTTAGATGCAATCTGGTTATTTGGATAATAACACTCAATTGTTGTTTCATACCATCTATCTACACTAATTTTTTTAAATACACTTCCATGCTGGTAATAAGTAATAATTGAATCAACGGAGTTGGAGGTTAAATGCTTCTTCATTTCTAAGGTGCCGTCATTTCGAAATTCAAGAAGATATCCTGTTCCATTTTTTCCAATTAAGTTCTGAATGGTATCGTAGGAATCTAATAAAGTGAGTTTGAAACTTATTTCATTACTGTGGGTGCCTGTCCATTTTGTATATCTGATTTTATTCAAAATCGACTTATTTGGAGTGTATTCAACCCAATTCCCCCATTTTTTAGAATCTTTAATTGTGCCCTCAGCTTTTAGTATGCCAGAATCATAAAATAATTTTAATCGCCCATTGCCGTCTTTAAGAATCTGTTTTCCATTAAACCAAAAGTTTAGATAATATTCATTTCCGTTTACATATTTTCTTTCCTCGCACAATTCACCTTTTTCATTGTAAAATTTCCAAACTCCTTGTTTATAATTGGAAGATTGTCCATTTGAACCACCGTAGTTTCCAAGAATTTTCAGTTTTCCATTAGGAAAATATTCTTCATAATCACCAATAAGTGCATAGTTTTGAAAATGTGATGTAGATTGAGGTTTTAAATCAATATAATAGCAATATAAAATACCTTCACCGTTTACTATTGTTCTATTGCCTTTAATGTCGTAAGCCTCTTCAATATTTGGTCTAAAATCAAGATTACTCCATAACTCGACATGCCCTTTAAAATGAATTTGGCCGTTTGAATGATAAGCAACCACATCATATTTATCCACAGAAGAATAAGTTTTTACTTCTTTAATAATTCCATTAGGCCAATAGATAGTGTCAACTTGACCGAATAAATTACAGCCTATAATTAAAATTGAAAATATGCTTAGAAGAATCCTCATCAATTAGCTATAATTTGAATAAAGCCGCACGAAAACCGCCCTTACAGAACCAAGATAGGTGGATAGTTGGAGGCATTTTGTGTTTCTGCTTTTCCCAAACCTAACAAAAATTCCATAAAAAGTAAAGGACTCTTTCCACCAACCAAAAAGGGCCGTCTTTGCAGACAGCCCTTCGCGTATGTTTGTGTAAATCTTACAGATCAAATTTGATTCCCTGCGCCAATGGCAAGTTGTCGG
>CAZCIV010000617.1:0-1575 GCA_964498595.1 uncultured Flavobacterium sp. | reverse complement strand
TTAGTAATCAAAAATAGCAATACTTTTTCTTAAATTTTGTGAATAAATTTTTATTATTTCTAACTATTTGATTTTTAATTAATTCAAGAAGGTATGGTTTTTGTTTACTTTATATAAAAATATTTTATTATTTTAGCCCTAAACACCAGCAGTATGAAATTTGTATTAGCCTTTTTATTCGCCCCTCTTTTTATTTTTAGTCAGGATTTTCCTCAAGATTATTTTCAATCTCCTTTAGATATTCCGCTCGATTTATCGGGTTCGTTTGGAGAACTGCGAAGCAATCATTTTCATTCGGGTTTAGATTTTAAAACAAAAGGCGTAGAGGGTTTGCCTGTTTATGCTGTAGGCGATGGCTATATTTCTAGAATTAAGATTTCAACTTTTGGTTACGGAAAAGCAATTTACATTACACATCCAAATGGATATACTTCGGTTTATGGTCACCTTCAAAAAGCAAATGGATCTATTGAAGCATACATCAAATCGAAACAATACAAAGAGCAATCGTATGAAGTAGAAATGTATTTGTACCCAACAGAATTACCAGTAAAAAAAGGAGACGTAATTGCTTTTACAGGAAATACAGGCGGTAGTGGTGGTCCGCATTTGCATTTTGAATTTCGAAATACCAAATCGGAAGAAATTTTAAATCCGATGCATTTTGGTTTTAAAAAAATTATTAACGATGATAGAAAGCCCGTGATTCAAGGTGTAGTTGCTTATCCGCTTGATTCTACTGTGGTGAATACTTCACAAAAACCAATTAATATTTCATTTTCCAAACAAACCGATGGAAGTTATTTGAGCACAAAAGTTAGAGCTAATGGTAAAGTTGCATTTGGAATTAATGCATACGATTTTTGTACTAATGCTTACAATAAAAATGGTTTATACAAGGTAAAAGCGTATTTAAATGGTGTTTTGTATTACCAATACGGTTTTGATGGTTTTGCTTTTGATGAAACACGCTATATTAATAATTTTATCGATTACGAACGCTTCCATTTAATGGGACAACGCGTTCAAAAATTGTTTCAATTATCGGATTATCCGCTATCTGTTGTGGCAGGAAACAAAAAAGATGGTACTATAAAAGTGCAACCTGGAACCAATTATACTTATCGAGTGGAAGTGTATGATTTTCATGGAAATCGAGTAGATTTAGTTATCCCAATTGAATATTACAACACACAAGCTACGATTAAAAATACCATTCAAAAAACGCCTTACTATGTAAAAGCAAAAAATGAATCGATATTTGAAAAGAATAATGTTTCAGTGCAAATCCCAGAAAATGCGTTTTACAATAATTTCTATCTGAATTTCGATGTAAATGGCGATATTTTAACTTTGCATGACGACAGTGTTCCAGTTCATAAAAACATTACCATTACATTTAATGATGTGCAAGGTTTAACCGAAGAGCAATTAGCGAAAACATTTATTGCTACACTAGATGGTTATAAGTTGGAATACAATAAAACGTATCGAAAAGGAAATACTTTCTCTATTAAAACTCGAACATTAGGTAAATTTAAATTAGCGCAAGACACTACGCCACCTCGTATTTAC
>CAZCIV010000616.1:0-1580 GCA_964498595.1 uncultured Flavobacterium sp. | reverse complement strand
ACGGCCGAAGCTAAGTGCTGGCGGGCATTTCAAAGCAATTAACATTCCATGAACCACGATGCTTATTAAGTGCAATACACTTCAAATCAGCACTATCTGCCCGCTTGCATTTAGCTTTTGTTATGAGCATTTTTAATTCTTCATCATTGATGTAATTAAATTGGTGTCTATTTCTCCAGTATGCTTAAAAATTATGAAATTGTATTGATCATATAAAATAAAACTGGGAAAACCTCCAATATCATTGCAATCCGAGCAAATTTCATTAATAAATTTACTCATTCTGTAATGAGGGTTTCGTTTCTCCCCATATGAATAAACATCTAAAAGATAGATATTAAAATTTAAATGATATTTATTAATGTATCCCAAATAATTTTTCTTCCTAACCCAATCATCTGGCGAAACAAGGAGTATATCCAATTCATCAATATTACTCAGATCATTTAATAATAATGGTACGCTTTCAGAACTGTTTGGACACCAATTAGTAAAAAATATTAGAAGTTTATATTTATTTGAATTACTGTTTAATAGATAGTCTAATTCAGAACTATTAATTGAATAGATGTCAATTATATTTTCATTCCTAAATTCATTGGTGGTGTCAATTTTACTAATTAAAAATTCATTTTGGCGTACACTATTTAAATTTAAATAGTATGGGTCAGTAATAGAGCAAGAGCATAGTAACACCAAAGTAATAATTAAAATTCTCGACATGATAAGATTAATTTAAAAATATCCAGAGTAGAATTTTATTCTACTCTGGATTCAGTTTTAATTATTGATTAATTTCGACCGACAATTTGAAGGATATAACCCCCATACTGGCCAATTGCAGAATTATACTCAATAACGCCTTCTGGAATAACAACTTTCTGGAATGGCAAATTCATTTCAGAAGTTACTTCAATCTCAAAATCTTCGTCAACATAGAATTTAATATCCTCTTGCGATAAAAAGACAGGTGATGACGTAAATTCTAAAATAATAGGTTCGATCACTCCAGTTGAGGCATTATAGACTATAGGTGTTACTATTTCACGACCCTCAAACGATCTGCTATCTATAACATTAGTGTTTTTGGGAAACCATTTACAAATGCCCATTTTTTTGCAATTGCTGTTTTTCCTCCACAATGTCGCGATAGGACCTCTTGATTTGTTTGAACTTATTAATGCAACCTCGGAACTAGATACAGAAATTTTCAATTCAAGCGTTGCAGTAGGATCTTCTTCGTCAGAAGACTTTAGAGTTGACTCACTTTGTCTTTTTTCTGCATTTAGCACATCCGTTTTGTCGCATGATGAAATTAATGCAAAAAAGGAAATAATTCCAATAAGAAAAAACATTTTTTTCATTTGTGTAAAGAATTAAATTATGCCCTACTTTGTTTTGAGGAGTGTTCGGGTCAAATTTTTCTCCTGTTAACCACAATTGTTTTTCAGACTGTTTTCGGTTCTTTTCGTTTTCTTACCATAAAGTGGTTGACTTTAACCGTGTTAGTCTCGTTCAAATTGCTCATAACGGACAAAGCTAAGTGCAGGCGGGCATTTAAAGGTATTTCACATTCAATA
>CAZCIV010000615.1:0-1581 GCA_964498595.1 uncultured Flavobacterium sp. | reverse complement strand
ATGAAATTTTGGAAATAAGACGAACCAATTTTCGCGGTATTTTCAAAAAGAATATCGGTGTTTTCTCCGTACCAATCAAACTCTTCGGTAATATTAACCGTTGGAATAGGGAAGGTGAACGGTTGTCCATGCGCATCGCCTTCGGTCATAACCGTATAATACGCTTTGTTGATGAGATTCATTTCTTTTTGAAAATGTTCGTAACGCATTTCGGTTATGTCAGAAACGCCTCTTTCTTGGGCTCTTTTAATAAAATCTTCAGAAGTAATTCCCTTGAAAAGATGTTGCTCGTTTCGTGTTGGGATTTGTTCTTTTAAATCATCGGGAACTACCCAATCCAAAGTAATATTCGTAAACGGCGATTGTCCCCAACGAGCTGGAACATTCAAATTGTAGACGAAACTTCGAATCGCTTTTAAAACATCATCATACGATAAATTATCCTTGAAAACATAAGGTGCCAAATAGGTATCAAATGAACTGAAGGCTTGAGCGCCTGCCCATTCGCTTTGTAAAATCCCAAGGAAATTCGCCATTTGTCCTAATGCTTCTCTGAAATGATTAGGAGGACGACTTTCCACTCGACCACGAACGCCATTAAAACCTTCATTTAATAAAACACGTAAACTCCAACCTGCACAATAACCTGTCAAACAATCTAAATCGTGAATATGAATGTCTCCATTGCGATGCGCATAACCTTCTTCTTTCGAATAGACTTTGTCTAACCAATAATTCGCAATGATTTTTCCAGCGACATTATTCACTAAACCTGCATTCGAATACGAAGTATTAGCGTTGGCATTGATGCGCCAATCGGTTTGATTGGTGTATTCTTCTATGGTTTGGGTGCTGTCGATATAAGTGGTGTCATCATTTAAACCTAATACGTGTTCACGCTGAAGTTTTCGAGTATGACGGAACAACATGAAAGAACGCATTACTTCATAATGCCCATACTCGTAAAGTGTTTTTTCAATTTTATCTTGAATATCTTCAACTGCCCAAGTGTCTTGATGTGACATCAATTGGAACACGGTTTCAATAACTTTTAGGTTTAAAGTTTCGCTTACACTGGCAAAAGCTTTTGTAATGGCTTCTTCTATTTTGAAAGATTCAAATGGTAAATACGTGCCATTTCGTTTGATTACAAATTTGTCCATACTGCAGAATTTTTATTGTGGTATGGAACAAATTTAAATATTAAAAAGACTTTTTAGTCTTGTTTGAATAAATAGTAATCAACAATTTGTGTTATAATTTTGTTGATAAGTTTTTGTTGGTAATTTTGATTTGAGTTGGTCAATAATATATATAAAATTGAAAAATAATCATTTTATAAAAAGGTATTTCGTCACTAATTGTCCCCTAATTTGTCCCCTAGGACATTTTATATTTTTTGATTACAGTTGTAAATTCGCACTTTCAATTAATAAAAGTATATATTAAGTAAAGTGTATTTCATACTTTAGCTTTTCAAAGTAATCTCTCCATGAAAATATTTTATTATATTGTTTATTGCTATTTTTCTTTTTTTTTTCGTGAATGCCCAAATTAACGTTCCTCAAAATGGTAAGCTAA
>CAZCIV010000614.1:0-1583 GCA_964498595.1 uncultured Flavobacterium sp. | reverse complement strand
TATGTCAGACGATAAGAAAGTCATTTTCTCGATGCAAAAAGTAAGCAAAGCTTACCAAGGAAGTGATAAACAAGTATTAAAAAACATCTATTTGAGTTTCTTTTACGGAGCTAAAATTGGTATTTTAGGTTTAAATGGTTCAGGAAAATCTTCTTTGTTGAAGATTATTGCTGGAGTTGACAAAAACTACCAAGGAGATGTTGTTTTCGCACCAGGATATACTGTAGGGTATTTAGAACAAGAGCCAAAATTAGACGAAACTAAAACCGTAATTGAAGTAGTTCGTGAAGGAGCTGCTGAGATTTTTGCTTTATTGGAAGAGTTTAACAAAATTAATGACGATTTTGGTTTACCAGAAGTTTATGAAGATGCAGATAAAATGCAAAAACTTATGGATCGTCAGGCAGAATTACAAGACAGAATTGATGCTTGTGGTGCTTGGGAAATCGATAATAAATTAGAAATTGCGATGGACGCACTTCGTACTCCGGAAGCTGATACTCCAATTGCGGTATTATCCGGTGGAGAAAAACGTCGTGTTGCTTTATGTCGTTTATTATTACAACAGCCTGATGTATTATTATTAGATGAGCCAACCAACCACTTAGATGCAGAATCGGTTCTTTGGTTAGAGCAACACTTGCAACAGTATGCTGGAACAGTTATCGCAGTTACTCACGACCGTTATTTCTTAGATAATGTAGCAGGTTGGATTTTGGAACTAGATAGAGGAGAAGGTATTCCATGGAAAGGAAATTACTCTTCTTGGTTAGATCAAAAAGCAAAACGTTTAGAGCAAGAAGAAAAAGTAGCATCCAAACGTAGAAAAACATTAGAGCGTGAGTTAGATTGGGTGCGTCAAGGTGCTAAAGGGCGTCAAACAAAACAAAAGGCTCGTCTACAGAACTACGATAAATTATTGAACGAAGACCAAAAAGAATTAGATGAGAAACTAGAAATCTACATTCCAAATGGGCCTCGTTTAGGAACTAACGTAATTGAAGCTAAAGGAGTTGCAAAAGCTTTTGGTGATAAATTATTATACGATGATTTGAATTTTGTATTGCCTCAAGCGGGAATTGTTGGAATTATTGGTCCAAACGGTGCTGGTAAATCAACCATTTTCCGAATGATTATGGGAGAAGAAACTCCAGATTCAGGTTCATTCACAATTGGAGATACGGTTAAAATCGCTTATGTTGACCAATCTCATGCTAATATTGATGTGAATAAATCCATTTGGGAAAACTTCTGCGATGGTCAAGAATTAATCATGATGGGCGGAAGACAAGTAAATTCGAGAGCCTATTTATCTCGTTTTAACTTTGGCGGAAGCGATCAAAATAAAAAAGTAGCTACTTTATCAGGTGGAGAACGTAATAGACTTCACTTAGCCATGACGTTAAAAGAAGAAGGTAACGTTTTATTATTAGATGAGCCTACAAATGACTTGGACGTTAATACATTACGAGCTTTAGAAGAAGGTTTAGAAAACTTTGCAGGTTGTGCGGTAATTATCTCTCACGATAGATGGTTTTTAGATAGAGTTTGTACACATATCTTAGCTTTTGAAGGTGATTCTC
>CAZCIV010000613.1:0-1588 GCA_964498595.1 uncultured Flavobacterium sp. | reverse complement strand
GAGCTGTAGCTATTCGCGCTAATATAGACCAAAGATTTGATACAATACACCAACGTATTAATGAATTTGGTAGCGTTATTAATACAATAGGCGAGCAAATGGTAAATAAAGGATATCAACAAAATAAAAGATTAAGAAAAATTCCTTATAAGCCTCAAAAAATTGGTGACACTGAGGATATTGATGAAGATGAATATTACAATGAAGAAAATACTTTACCACCATTGACAGAATTTCCTCAAACAGCAGTTCAATTACCAATTATTTATAATAATTTACCTACAAATTTGGATGTCGGAGAAGTAAAACAACCTACACCACCATCGACACCACTCCAACAAGTGAATCCAGTAAATAATTTAATGAACCAAAACGATAATACTCATCAAACGTCTCAAATTGATACTTCAGTTAATAATGACTTTTCTAATCCAAATTTATCGTCAATTATTAGGGAAGTAGGAGAAGTAAATGATAAATTACACGAAAATAAAAATAAATTAAAAGAAACAAGAGAACAATTAGAAAGAGCACTGAATGATGACAATAGACCACAATCACCAATTGAAAAAGTTCAAGAAGATCAACCTGAAAATGATTCAGTATTAAATATGTTTGATAGTTTAATTGATGAGAAACCAACAAAAGAAAAAAAGCAAAAAGACGACAGACAACAAATTGTAATATTAAAAGATGGAGAAGAAACAGGAGATAATGGCACTATTGAATGCGACCATTGTTATGATAAATACAATACATATACAGCACTCATTAACCATTTGAAAAAGCATCATATATCAAAAGATAATACGTATAATGATAATGGAACAATAATTAGAGGTAAAATAAATGATGGGAAAACATATGCAACATTTCCAGAAAGAACTATTAAGAATACAATTGATAAGTATGATAAATTAGCTAAACAAGAAGAAGGAGAAGAACAAGAAAAAGAAGAACAAGAACCGCAACAAGAAGAACAAGAAGTAGAAGCAGAAAAAACTACTGAAGAAACACCTGAACAAAAGGAAATTATCAAAAAAGAAATATTGAAACAGAAAAGAGATAAAAGCAAAATTGATGAACTACTAATATCTACCAAACGAGAAGACTTTGATAAATGTCCATTTTGTAACTATTCATCTAATGTTAAAAAATCTATAGATAGACATATTGAAAATAACCATATAAGACAAGATGGACAAAAAACAATTAAATTGAAAGAAGATGGGGAAGAGAAAACTTATAAAATAACGAAAGAAACACGCGACTCCAAAGGTAAAGGAAAACCTGCTGAATTTAAGTATTATTTAACTTATGACCCTAAAATAATTGAAAAACTGATAGCAGATAGAAATAAATTAAGAGAAGAATATAATGAACGACAAAAAGCTGAAAGAAAAGCAGAAAAAGAACAAGCTAAGCAAGCACAGACATCAACTCCAAATAAAAAGAAAAAAGGTAAAAAGTAATTAACTAAATAAATAATATTCAATTAATACGCAATTCTAAAAGGTCTTTGTATTGGTTGTGGTATTGGAACAGGTTGAGGTAAAGGAGCAGGAGTTGGAGGAGGAGCAGAAGAACC
>CAZCIV010000612.1:0-1588 GCA_964498595.1 uncultured Flavobacterium sp. | reverse complement strand
TATTTGTACAATTATGTGGGAAAACCAGAAAAGACGAATGCAAAAGTCAAGTATATTTTAGATAATTTTTACACCAATACACCAGATGGGTTAATTGGAAACGAAGATTGTGGTCAAATGAGCGCTTGGTATGTGTTGAGTTCGATGGGGATTTATTCGGTGACCCCTGGACAGCCGATATGGGATATTAATGAACCTTACTTAGACGCGAAAGTTAGTATTGATGGCAATAAACCAAATTATCTTCACTTACCAAATGCTAAAGGTATTTTGCCACAATTTGGTATGGAAACTATAGATAAAGTAGAGTGTCAATTAATCATTCCAGTTCCTGTAATTCAAGCAGAAAGCAAAGCTTTTAAAGATAATTTGAAGATTGAATTGAAATCTCAAAATTCAAATGATGAAATTTATTTTATGATACAAGATAAAGATGACCATTTGGCAAAGAAAATGTTTGTTAAATACACAAAAGCTTTTGAAATATCGCAAACTTCAACTGTTGAAGCTTATGTGAAAACAAATGAAGGAAAAAGCAACACAATCTCAGCAACCTTCTTCAAAAAACCAAACAATTACAGCATCAATATCAAATCGGTTTATAATCCGCAGTATCATGCGGGTGGTCCAGAAGGGTTGTTGGATGGTATTTTAGGAACAGAGAATTGGAGAAAAGGCGATTGGCAAGGTTACCAGAGTCAAGATTTTGAAGCGGTGGTGGATTTAAAAGAAGTGAAAAACATCAATGAAATTTCAGCTCGCTTTTTACAGGACCAACGTTCTTGGATTTTAATGCCAACGAAAGTCGAATATTTCATTTCAGAAGACAATGTGAATTTTACGTTTTTCGGTTCGGTAAACAACACCTTAGATCCAAAAGTAGAGGAAAATACCATTCTAAACTTCACTTCAAACGAGGCCAAAGGAAAGAAAGCACGTTACGTAAAAGTAATAGCTAAAAACTTCGGCAAACTACCAGAGTGGCATCAAGGTGCTGGTGGTGATGCGTTTATTTTTATAGATGAAATTACTATCAAGTAAAAGCCAAAAATTAACCGCAGATTCGCAGATTAACTAGGTTAAATCTGCGAATCTGCGGTTTAATATTGTGTTCAAATATTTAATCCTTATCAGGAAACACCAAAGAAGCGATTACAGACAATATTAAAGCTCCGCCTACAACAGACAAAGATAAACTCGTTGGAACGTGATAAAACGGCGCTATAATCATTTTAGTTCCGATAAAAGCCAAAATAAATCCTAATCCATATTTCAATTTACTGAACATGTACATAAAGTTCGCCAAAAGGAAATACAACGAACGCAATCCTAAAATTGCAAAAATATTCGACGTATACAAAATAAAAGGATCATCTGGAGCAATAGCAAAAATCGCTGGAATACTGTCAATCGCAAATAATAAGTCGGTAAATTCTACAATTGCGACTACCACAAACAAAGGCGTTGCTACTTTAAGTCCGTTTTCAATCGTGAAGAATTTATCGCCATCGTATTGATGGGTTACATTGAAAAATTTATAAACAAATCGAGCACCTGGACTTTTTGTAAAATCTTTACTTCCTTCATC
>CAZCIV010000611.1:0-1594 GCA_964498595.1 uncultured Flavobacterium sp. | reverse complement strand
GTAATAATTTCAAATTGTCTTAAAAGTTCATTATCTTTGATTTCCATGATGCCTTTCAATTAGGGTGCAAATTTACGAAACTTTTTTAAAATAATGGTAATGAGTAAGATTCCAGTTTATTTTATGCCTGGCTTGGCTGCAAGTCCTACAATTTTCGAAAACATAAAATTACCAGAAGACCAATTTGAAATGCATTTTTTGGAATGGTTTTTGCCTCATGAAAAAGAAAGTATCGAAAGCTACGCACTACGAATGACGGAGAAAATTCAGCATGAAAATCCGGTTTTGGTTGGGGTTTCTTTTGGAGGCGTTTTGGTTCAGGAAATGGCAAAACAAATGAAAGTTCGTAAAGTAATTATCATTTCAAGTGTAAAATCCAATACTGAATTTCCTCCGCGTTTTAAAGTAGCTAAAGCGACAAAAGCGTATAAGTTAATTCCAACCCAACTTTTGGCTGATATTGAAAAATTGGTTAAATATGCATTTGGAGATAACATCGTAGCGAAACGTTTAAAATTGTATGAAAAATATTTGTCGGTTCGCGATAAACAGTATTTAGATTGGGCTATTGAAACTATTTTGTGTTGGAAGCAAAAAGAAATTAACGAATCCGTAATTCACATTCACGGCGATGCGGATGAGGTTTTCCCAATTAAAAATATCGAAAAATGTATAGTGGTAAAAGGTGGAACTCACATCATGATTATTAATAAATTCAAGTGGTTGAATGAAAATTTACCAAAATTAATTCTAAACGATTAAAAAATGAAAAAGCATATGAAGAAGATAGTAATTTTAGGAATGATTGCTCTTTTAGCAAGTTTTCTAATTTATGGAGTAGTTTCAGATGGTACAAAATATTCTCCAGTAGGTTATAGTTTGAAAATGGACTTTTCAGGGGAAGAAGTGCCTACCTTTATGGCGGATGTTCAAGAGCGTTTAGATAAAGAAATGATTACCAATATGAATTATCATACGAATACTACTTTGGTAATTAAACGTGCAAATAAAGTATTTCCAATTATTGAACCAATTTTGGCCAAATATGGTGTTCCAGATGATTTTAAATATTTAGCGGTTATTGAAAGTAGTTTGGTGAATGCGGTTTCTCCAGCTGGGGCAAGAGGCGTTTGGCAATTTATGCCTGAAACAGCAAAAGAAAAAGGAATGGAAGTAAGTGATGAGGTAGATGAACGTTATCACTTGGAAAAATCTACTGAAGCGGCTTGTAAATATTTGTTAAAGGCTAAAGAAAAATTTGGTTCTTGGACTTTGGCGGCAGCTTCATATAACGGTGGAATGAATGGAATTTCCAAAAAAATGGAAGAGCAACACGTGGATAATTATTATGATTTACTTTTAACCGAAGAAACTTCTAGATATGTTTTTAGAATTTTAGCTTTGAAAGAAATTATGAAGAATTCTGATAAATATGGTTTTAGCATTCCAAAAGAAGCTTTGTATTATTCCATCCCAACAAAAAAGATTATAATTGATTCTTCGATTACCGATTTAGCAAAGTTTGCCAAAACACAAGGTGTGAATTATAAAATTTTAAAAATTCACAATCCTTGGTTGCGCGATAAAAAACTAA
>CAZCIV010000610.1:0-1604 GCA_964498595.1 uncultured Flavobacterium sp. | reverse complement strand
AAAACTTAACCGAAGGTTTCACCCAAAATACTCGCGCATCTGGAATAAAAACGTTTCCACGAATCCAAAGCATTACTTTTTCTATAAAAGATTGCTTTTTTTGATTTGGAATAATTCCGGAACTGATTTTTTTCGTCTTATTCTTTGAAAAAATAGAAGCTAATCCGTAAGGTTCAAAAATCGATCGTTTAATGATAACGACTTTATCTGAAACTTCACTTAATAATTTCTCATCAATCAAAGGATACGTTGGGTTTTCTGGAATATATACGTGAGGTTCGATATTAAAATCGGGTAAATATTTAACAAATTTCAACCAACGCTGTACGCCTGGACCTCCTGCTGGTGGCCAGTAATACGATATAATGAGTATTTTTTTAGTTGGTTGCAAATGTCAAATTCTTAAATGATATTCTGTCAAGCTGAACTCGTTTCAGCTTCTAAATTATAAGTGAGATGCTGAAATGAATTCAGCATGACAAGATTCTATACTTTTTTCTTGTTCTCAAAATAAACTCCTGCTCCTATTAATAAAAGCATTCCGATTGAACTGATTAAAGCGATAGTGCTTCCTGTTTTTACCACTTCAGGTTCAAATTTGAATTCGATAGTGTGTTTTCCTGCTGGGACTTTTAATCCTCTTAAGACGTAATTTACTCTATAAATTGGAACTTCTTTGCCATCTATCATTGCCTTCCAACCATTTTGATAATACATTTCAGAGAAAACCGCGAAGCCTTCATTACTATTATTTGAAACGTATTCTATTTGATTTGGTTCATAAGAAGTTAATTGAATTGTTGCCGTTGAATCCTTCTTCAAATCATTAAAATTATAACTTGTTTTCATTTTTAAAGAAATAGGGTTTATAACAGCTTCTCTCTTCGTATCTAATTTGTCTAAAGCCTTTATTTCTTCATCAGCTGATTTTACAAGTTTAACTTTTTCCACAAACCATGCATTTCCATTCGCTGCTGGATTTTGTAACGCTAATTTTTGTCCGTTTTCATCGGATTGGATAACGTATTTTACATTTAACATGTTTAACACACGAACGTTATTTTTAGCAATTTGGTAGTCGAATAATTGTTGCATTCTTCTTGGTTTCGCTGCATGATATCCACCGATTGATTTGTGGAAAAACGACGTTCTTGCACTACTCATCCCGCCTTCTACTTCAAAAACTCTGAAATGTGTGGTATCGGCTAAAATCCTTTGATCGGCTTCTGTTGGTTCAAATGGCATATCGACTTCTCTAGCGCTTTTGAATTGGTCCGGATTGTTGTTCACATAACGTTTATCAACCATAAACAAATCGAAAACCATTAAAACTCCAACCAAAATAATAGCAGTTGTTTCCTTCATCATATTTTTAACGAAAAGAAACAAAACCGCAAATGTTAGTCCAACAAACAGCATCGAACGCAACACATCTGAAGTATATAAAGCTTCTCGGTCTAATTTTAGAGTTCGGATGAATTCGTCTCCATAAGCTTGTGCATACATTGCATCGTTTGCAGAAGAGAAATTAAACATTCCTTTAATTAAAAATAAAACCACTAAAAGTCCGAATGTAATGGCTCCTGATTTCCAAAGGGCGTTCC
>CAZCIV010000609.1:0-1606 GCA_964498595.1 uncultured Flavobacterium sp. | reverse complement strand
ATTCCAAAAGCATATAACTGGGAAAGTTTAGTTGCCAAACGAGGTGCAGAACTTGAAACCCATTACACCAATTTGTTGCGAGAATTATCTCAATCAAAAGGAATATTAGGACAAATTTTCATTAAGAGTCAGAACAAAATCCAAGACCCAGCGAAACTCTTTAAGCTCATTGATATGATTGACAAAGAGCAATGGAGCACAATGGGAGCAGATGTAAAAGGGAAAATTTACGAAGGTCTTTTAGAAAAAAACGCAGAAGATACCAAAAGCGGTGCAGGACAGTATTTCACGCCACGACCTTTAATCCGTGCAATGGTTGAATGCATGCGTCCTGAACCTATGAAAGTTATTGCCGACCCTGCTTGTGGTACAGGTGGTTTCTTCTTGGCTGCTTATGATTTTATTGCAAATCCTTCAAATTATTCACTTACAAGGGAACAAAAAGAATTTTTAAAGCATCAAACCTTTTTCGGTAACGAAATTGTTGCCGGAACAAGAAGAATGGCATTAATGAATTTGTTTTTGCATAATATTGGCGACTTTGAAAGCGACAACTTTATTTCTCCTGCCGATGCCTTGATTTCTGACAGTGGTTTGCGTGTAGATTATGTATTAGCAAATCCACCATTTGGCAAAAAAAGCAGTATGACTTTTACGAATGATGAAGGAGAACAAGACAGTGAAGATTTAACGTATAACCGACAAGATTTTTGGGTAACTACAAGCAATAAACAATTGAATTTCGTTCAGCATATTCGCACAATGCTAAAATCTTATGGTCGCGCAGCGGTTGTGTTGCCTGATAATGTGCTGTTTGAGGGTGGTGCAGGAGAAACCATCCGAAAAAAATTGCTGGAAACAACGAATTTGCACACCATTCTTCGATTACCTACAGGCATTTTCTATAAGCAAGGTGTTAAAGCCAATGTGCTTTTTTTCGATAACAAACCTGCCTCTAAAAACGTGCAGACAAAAGAAATTTGGTTTTATGATTTCAGAACCAATATCAAATTTTCGCTGAAGAAAAGTCCATTACGTTTTGAAGACCTAAAAGAGTTTATTAATTGTTACAGCCCTGAGAATATTTATTTACGTAAGGAAACATTTCATGAAGAAACCAACCCTGAGGGACGCTGGCGAAAATTCACCTACGAAGAAATTAAGGAAAGAGATAAAACAAGTTTAGACATCACCTGGATAAAGGATAAGAGCCTGACCGACCTTGACAATTTACCTGACCCTGATTTACTGGCAAATGACATCATTGAAAATTTGAAGTCAGGTATCGAAAGTTTTGAAGAAATAATGATATCATTAAGCGGAAAATAGTCAAAGAGTGCAAAAAGAAACGAGTAAACAAATTGACTTTAAATGATAGATTGCAGCGATTACTGCCATACAATGATTTGCCTTAAACAATTGGCAAAAAAAGCGTTATCGGGCGGTTCAGTCAGCATGACATATTTATAAATTTATTTGTTGATACTGTGAAACTTCACCCCATTTTTGCGCTCAATGCGCTAAGTGAATAGGAACCATTAAACATTATACTTATGAAAAAAATACTTTTATCTTTTGTGCTGCTGGCCCTCACACAGCAAATGTT
>CAZCIV010000608.1:0-1609 GCA_964498595.1 uncultured Flavobacterium sp. | reverse complement strand
CACACCTGTCCAAAATAAATTTTAAAAAAATAAAAGACATGGCGAATTTTGTCCCTATATTGAGGGTGCAACCAAAACAACACCATGTCAAGCACAAATATAAGCCTTTTTGCTCAAGTATTATCACTTATTGATCGTAATATTTGTGCTAAGATAGTAAAGCACTATCAATCAGATAAGCACTGCAAGGGTATTAATACGTGGACACATATGGTCAGTATGATCTTTATGCAATTGTCGTCTTCTACATCTTTGAGAGACATTTCAACAGGATTACTTAGTGCCACTGGCAATCTAATTCATTTTGGGATTGCCAAATCACCAAGTAAGTCAACGCTAAGTTATATAAATCAAAATCGAGGCTATGAAGTCTTCAGAGACATATATTTTGCTCTGCTAGAGTCTTTAGAGCCATCACTTTCTCGTTCCAGGAAGTACGCAAGAGCATTGAAACGCAATATTTATCTTCTTGATTCAACAGTGATTCCTTTAAGTCTGTCTCTATTCGATTGGGCAAAATTCAGAACCACAAAAGGGGCTGTAAAGCTTCATACAGTTTTAGATTATGATACAGGATTACCTTGTTATGCAGTAATGTCAGATGGCAGCAAACATGATGTATCCGCAGCCAAGACCATAGATTTTCCTAAAAGTTCTGTACTTGTTATGGATAGGGCTTACGTAGATTACACTTGGCTATATAATTTGGACAGCACAGGTGTATTTTTTGTTACTCGTCTTAAAGACAATCATCAATATGAAACTTTACAGTCTTATTTGACCAATGAGAAACACGAACATGTTCTTACAGATGAAGACATAAAACTAACCGGCTTTTTCACATCTAAAAAGTACCCAAAAACGCTGAGGATAGTGAAGGTCTATGACGAAAAAAATGATCAATATATGATTCTATTGACCAATCAAATGTCTTGGACAGCAGACACAATTTCACAGCTCTACAGGAGTCGTTGGGATATTGAAGTGTTTTTTAAGCACCTCAAGCAACTATTTCAGATCAAATCCTTTGTGGGAACGTCCGAAAATGCGGTCCAAATTCAGATGTGGTGCTCACTTATTTCGATTCTACTTCTTTCTTATATAAAATCAAGGGCAAAACATGCGTGGCATATGTCTAATCTAATCTCATTTCTGAGATTAAATATGTTTGTAAAAATTGACTTGTGGAAATGGGCAGATTATCCCATCCTAAAACCGGAAAAACCACCAGATAAAAACGGTCAGCTTTCTTTTAATTTCGGATAAGTAGGTTTGTTTTCTAAAATATTCAATTTTAAACTCAAAATATCAGTATTTTGGGTTATTTTTGTTCAAGTTTTAAACGTTTTGGACAGGTATGATAAAATGCATTATTAATAAAAGCAATTTCGTTTCCGGTAGGTGTAACAAAATATACTTCCAAAGTTGCTTCAATAGTTTGTGAATTTGGGGAAAATACATCAATATCAACTTTTTCAGTATGCCATTTTAAAATTTCCGGTGATATTTTAAATTCCCATGGACAAAAAGATGAATCTAAAGTTTTTACATCATTCTGACAGTTATAATTTATTAATTCAAATGTAAAACTATTACTTGAATATGATTC
>CAZCIV010000607.1:0-1611 GCA_964498595.1 uncultured Flavobacterium sp. | reverse complement strand
TACTCAAACTAGAATAACCATCTTTAAGATTGAATTTTGCAATAGATTCTGCTTGTTCTTCAGTAAAATTCCAATTTTTAATAGCATATTCTTTTAGATTCGATTTACTGTCGAAGAAATACAGCACATGCCAAATATCTTCTTGCTCCTTCTCAGAAAACTCAAACCATTTTTTACCAAAATATTTTTTATTGGATAAGTTAGAAATTGTGTGAGTCCCAACAATCTTATCGTCATCTTTATAATTGAATTTGAATTCTGCACTTTCTTTACCAATAGCTTTTCTAATTTTCTTAAAATCAGGTTTTTCATTAGCATATAAAAACTCAACTATCTTTTCTTTTTCTTCTTGAGAAATTTTCTTTCCATTATATTCCACGGTATTCACCCATTGCCAAACTCTAAATTGCTCAAATGGAATGGCGCTAATTGGACATTTCGTTTTGTTAGGTTCAAAAGAACAATTTCCAACCAAATGTTTTTGCGAACGTAATGGACGTTGATGAAATAATATCCCGTCTTCTTTGTAACCGTCCAATTTTCTTCCACCAAATAAGGTTTTTAATTCGTTAGTAAGTTGAGAATGAAACTGTGATTGTTTATTCCAAATCAATTCAAACTCATCTACATACATTTTTCGGGTTGTATATCGGTTTCGAATTCGTTCCAAACCATCTTGAAAAGGTTGATTTTCTTTGGGATAAATTTCAAATAAATAAGAGCCAAGTGTTTTACCTTGAATACTTTCTTGCGTTTCAGTAATTCCAATTTTACCTTCTTTTGGATTTCCTTTAAAAATAGCTCCATCATCTGTTCCTCCTTTTCTACTATTACTTAAAAACCCGCGTCTTTGAATTAAGTGATAAAAAATTCTACCTATTTCTTCTAAAGATAATTTTTCATTTAATGCTTTTTGACGTAATTCATAAGGATTTAAAGCAAACCAATTCGCTAGTTTTTCTGATGGAAACTCTTTAGTTTTTTTCCAATCTTCAAAATCCGCAACAACCATCGGACACATTTTATTTTCTGAAAGTGCTTTTAACAAAATTTTCTTTCTCAAACGTCGTCTAAAAAATTGACGACGAACACCTCTTGCTCCAGTTCTTCCAGCATTTTTAGACATTTCTCTTCCTTCTCCCTCACCTAAATTTTCAACACCCATTGGAAATATTCTACTCCCAATGCCTAAAATTTTATTTTTAACATCGTCAATCAATGCCCACCCAATACTATTTGTACCTAAATCTAATCCTAAAATCTTTGCCATTTTGTATCGCTTTAAAATCAATTCATAAATATAAGAAAAAGAAAATTACTACAAATACGGAAATCTGTAAACTAACTAAAAAAGTTTTTTATTATATTTGTAACAGATTAAACTTTCAAATCTTTAATCTTATCACAATAAGGCTATATGCCGTAGGTGAAAACCTTTAGTCCTGCTTCGGTGGGACTTTTTTTCCCCGTACGGATAGGTCGCGACCTGTCCCCCCTTGATTTAATTTATTAAATCCAATTTAAACAGCACAAACAAATCGCAGTCTGCCCTTACAAAACACCCAAAATCTGAATAACACTATGTTGTTGCTCTAATAACGGATGCAATTC
>CAZCIV010000606.1:0-1614 GCA_964498595.1 uncultured Flavobacterium sp. | reverse complement strand
GCGATTTTAAAAGCAATTAAAAATGATATTGCAATTTATGCCGTTCATACTGCGTTAGACAATCATCAAAAAGGAGTGAATAAAATTTTCTGTGATGCTTTAGGTTTGAAACATTCGAAAGTATTGATTCCGAAAGAAAATTATATTCAAAAATTGGTTACCTATACAATTCCAGAAAATGTTGAAAAATTGCGAAATGCGTTATTTGATGCTGGTGCTGGAACGATTGGAAATTATGAAGATTGTAGTTTTAATTCGAAAGGAATTGGAACCTACATGGGCAATGAAAATTCGAATCCGGAAATTGGAGAGCGCTTTGAGTTTGTAGAAAACGAAGAAATCAAAATTGAAATGACGTTTGAAAAGCATTTACAAGGTAAAATTTTAAAGACTTTATTCAAAAATCATGCATACGAAGAAGTCGCTTATGAAATTTATCAATTGGAAAACAAACATCAAAATATTGGTTTGGGACGCGTTGGTGAGTTCGAAAATCCACTTTCTGAGACCGAGTTTTTACAATTGGTAAAGGAGAAATTACAATGTGATGGTATCAGACATTCCGCTTTCACTGGAAAACCAATAAAAAAAGTAGCCGTTTTAGGCGGAAGCGGAAGTTTTGCTATAAAAAATGCAATTTCCTCAGGAGCAGATGCTTATCTTACAGCCGACTTAAAATACCACCAATTCTATGAAGCTGAAAATCAGTTACTTTTGGCTGATATTGGACATTTTGAAAGCGAAAGATTTACAAAAAATTATATTGTTGATTTTCTTAAAGAAAAAATCACTAATTTTGCACCGAATTCGCTAGAAAGCGGAATTCTTTTATCAGAAGAAAATACAAATCCAGTTAAGTACTTTTAAATATGGCAACAATCAAAGAGCTAAGTGTAGAAGATAAGTTAAGAGCCCTTTATGCTTTACAACTAGTTGATTCTAAAATAGACGAAATAAGAAATGTAAGAGGAGAATTACCTCTTGAAGTAGAAGATTTAGAAGATGAAGTAGCAGGACTTTCTACTCGTTTAGAAAAACTAAAAAGCGATTTAGAGACAATTGACGAGCAAATCAAAGACAAGAAAAATGCAATTGACGAACACAAAGCTGCCATTAAAAAATATTTAGAGCAACAAAAAAATGTTCGTAACAATAGAGAATTCAACTCTTTAACTAAAGAAGTGGAGTTTCAGGAATTAGAAATTCAATTAGCTGAAAAACACATTAAAGAAATGAAAGCTTCTATTGAGCACAAAAAAGAAGTGTTAGCTCAAACGAAAGAAAAATTAGACGGTAAACAAACGCACTTAAAACATAAAAAAGCAGAATTAAGCGATATTATGGCTGAAACTGAAAAAGAAGAAAACTTCTTATTAGGTAAATCAGAAGAATTAAGAGGTCAAATCGAAGAGCGTTTATTAGCTGCTTACGACAGAATTAGAAACAGTGTTAGAAATGGTTTAGCAGTTGTTTCTATTGAGCGTGGCGCTTCTGCTGGTTCATTCTTTACCATTCCACCACAAACGCAAATGGAAATTGCTGCTCGTAAAAAAATCATTACAGATGAGCACAGTGGAAGAATCTTAGTAGACGGTGTTTTAGCTGACGAAGAAA
>CAZCIV010000605.1:0-1619 GCA_964498595.1 uncultured Flavobacterium sp. | reverse complement strand
ATATAAGCAGCAACTATTGGAAGAAAACTATGCAATTACTTTGTCGGATTTACTATCAGAAAATGAACACTTAGAGATAATGCCCGAAAAAGACATTACAGTCCTACAATTACAATTGAAAGAATGAAAAGGCAAAATATTATTAAAATATTTAAAAAATTATTATCAACTATTCTGAACATAATTTACAAGTTTGATGAATATAACAAATATATCATAAACTTTTTATTAAAAAAACTTTACTTTAATATCACAATAACACCTACCCATGATAAACTCTAGAAAATACAATTTTTCCGTCTTTAATTTCTAAAACTTCGGCTACTAACATATCGGCTTCGCCAGCTACTTGACGTGTGTATTCCATGAACACTCGGTCGGTATTAGCGGTTAATGAGGTTACTTTGTAGTGTAATGTTGGCAATCTATCAAATGCGTCTTGCCACCAAATGCGCATCGCTTCTTTTCCAATTATTAAACCATTCGTTTCAGGTTGACGAATTTTTAATTTCGGACTGAAATGTTGAGCTTCGTCATCGTATAATTCTAATAACTTTTCTAGGTTTTTCGTATTGAAAGCATCGAACCATTTAATGGCGATTTGTTGTAGTTGATTTGGCATAAAGTTTAAAATTTAAACGCAAAGAGCGCAAGGTTTTTCGCAAAGATTACTAAATAAAAAAGGCACAAAGAAAAAATCGATGTGCCTATGTGTTTCAAAAAATACGTTTAAGCATTTTTAAGGTTGATGATTTCTTGTTCCGTTAAGAATCTCCAATCGCCTCTTGGTAAATTTTTCTTAGTTAAACCTGCGAATGTTACGCGGTCTACTTTTAAAACATCATATTTTAAATGTTCGAAAATCTTACGTACTATTTTAACGTTTGACGTTTTCATTTTCAAACCAATTTCACTTTTTGGTTGGTCTTCGATATAGGAAATTTCTTCCACGTAAACGCGATGTTCTTCGATAGTTAATCCTTTTTGGATGCGTTCTAAATCTTCAAACTTTAAATTTTTATCTAAAGTTACTTGATATACTTTTGATGAACGTTGGTTTGGCGCCGTGAATTTTTGAATAATTTCATTATCATTAGTAAACAACAACAAACCTGTTGTGGTTTTATCCATTCTTCCTACAGGTTGTAGTTTGGCTTTAGTAGCATTTCGAACCAAATCTAAAACATTTGTAGAACCCTTTTCTTCATCACCGGAAGTAGAGAAGTTTTTTGGTTTATTCAATAAAATATATTCTTTCTTTTCTGGCGTAATATTAACGCCATCAAATTGCACAACATCTGTCAATTTTACTTTGTAACCCATTTCAGTTACCACTTCGCCATTTACTTTTACATTACCGCTTTGGATGTAAATATCGGCATCTCTACGGCTACAAACACCTGAATTTGAAATGTAACGATTCAAACGAATTTCGTCTGGATTAGATGGTTTCTTTGGAGATTTTGGTCCTTTTGCACCTGTTGGTTTTGAGGCATCTGGTTTTGAACCAAATTTAGAAGGCGCTTTACGAATTGGCGCATTTCCTCTTGAATTACTATTTTTCTTGTAACCTCCTTGTCTTCCTGAACCTGGATGACTTTTATCGCTATCTTGATGAC
>CAZCIV010000604.1:0-1620 GCA_964498595.1 uncultured Flavobacterium sp. | reverse complement strand
AATACAGCCTGAATTGAACACAAAAAACGTCAACCTATTTCAGGACAAGACAAACGATTCCATGAAATATCGCGAATATATTCAAAACGGTTGTAATCTTTTTTTTGAAGAAAAGATTTTAATTTCTGAAAGGGTATTTAGGGTTCTTGAAGATATTCAAATCAATAGGACATACTCTTACATTGTTAGGGATGCATGGATTAGTTTGACAAGAGTCCTTCCTTCGATTAATTCAGTTTATGAAGATTTAAATGTTGATCTAAATAAATTGCAGGATCAATTTAGTTGGCCTTCAACCATGAAAAGTGGAGATAATTTGAGCAACTATAACAATAAAGAATGGGTTAAAGTTTTTGCTGCAATATTTGATAATGGCAGAATTATCGGCAATAGAAGAAAAACCGAGAAGGAATTTTCTGAAGCGGCGAAATCCGTTAAGTTACAATCTGAGCTAAATTTGGAAAACTTAATAAAAGGAATTATAAGTTCTAAAAAAAATATTGAATCATCTTATAAAAATCACACGAAGAATAATTTAATTGTCAGACATTTAGCGAAAGCAAGTGGCTTTTCTATTAGTGAAAAGTATGACAACCAAACAATTTTTTACACCTCCGAACTTTTTAAAAGCGTCCAAAAAATTAAATACTTTGATCCATCTTATAATGATCAACAACTTATAGTTTACCACGATGGAACTAGTGCCAAAATATTACCTTTCGGTTATTTTGGAACTTATAATATTAAAGAGAATTCATCTATATGGCTTTCAAGAACCAACATAATACAACCGACAGCATTTAGCCAAAATGCAATTAACGAGCTTGAATATTTATTAAATAATAAAACTCATGAAAGATTTTATCAAGATTTTTTTGAAAAATATCCAGAGTTTTTAACTGTTTTAGGAGAATATTCCAATGTTCATTCTCAATTGATCTTACAAGAAGATTCTGGAAGCAAACTGATCCCGGACTTTTTCCTTGAAAAAATTGATTCAGGTTTTTGCGACTTGCTTGATATAAAACAACCTTCATTTGATTTAGTTAGAAATCAAAAAAGCAGGTTTCGCTTTTTAGATAGTGTACAACAAGGCTTAGCGCAATTGAATTACTATCGCGACTGGTTTGAAAATACTAATAATAGAAATGACTTTAATAAAAAGTATAAGTTAGATGCGTATAGGCCTAGACTAATATTAGTAATTGGAAGAAATAATAGTTTTCGTTCGGAAGTTGAGCGTATCAAACTTGAAGACACTTTGCCAAAATGGATCAATCTCAAAACCTACGACGACATCATGAATCGTGTGAAGAAGATTAATACTTTAATACAATAACAGCGCCCAACAGCCAATTCAAGCGATTGCTGGATTTCGGCGATTGAAAGTTTGGAAATCCCGATCGCAAAACCATGAATTTTTCCAGGAAAATAAGTTAGAAAAATTCATTGGTTTTGCTTACATTTCGTTAAGCAGAGACTACTCTGCTACTAAGCCCGCAACCGCGTGAATTGGCGGGACGTTGTAGGACAGCCGCCAATCGCTGACGGAAATGGAAAGCCGGGAACTTTTTCGTCCTTTTGGTTTTTAAAAAAGCTAAGTTTTCACCGGTTTTAAGC
>CAZCIV010000603.1:0-1632 GCA_964498595.1 uncultured Flavobacterium sp. | reverse complement strand
GCTTTTTCCACAAATATCGCGAGCCTGCTAAATAAAAGAAAGAAAAAAACCACAAAAACTAGCAAAAAAGATTAATGAAAAAGAACGAATGATACCTTTTGAAAATGCATAATAATGAAAAGGAACTGTCATATACTGAACAAGTTCTGTTACAAATTCATTTTCTAAAGCATTTGTAGATAGAACTAAAATCATTGAAGAAATCAGAATGCAAAAAGAAAGCAAACTAGCAACAATGCTATTCTCGGTTAAAGTCGACGTAAAAAGTCCTACGGAAACATAGCAGGCGATAGAAAAAAATAATCCAGTATAGGACGTCCAGATAATTGACCAGTCTTTAAAGTCTGCTGATTTTAAAACAAAAACAAAAATCAAAGTAAAACTCAGAAGAAAGATTGCAGTAATCATCTGTGAAAAAAACTTCCCTAGAATGATTTGCAAATCAGATAATTTTGAACGAAACAACAAGTCTAATGTTCCATTGCGTTTTTCTTGCGAAAACGAATTCATGGTCATCAGTGGAACTAAAAACACAAAGATCAAATTCATATTTCCAAAAATGGGTTCTACTACCGCAGGAGTCAATGTTTGAGACGTCGCAACTTTTGATGCCATCAAATAATTGAAAAATAACCAACCGAGGATAAAAGAAAAAAGTGCGGCTAAAACATAAACAAGTGGAGATAAAAAAAGATCTGATAACTCTTTTTTACAAATTAACCAAATACCTCTATAAAACGTTGCTGAAAACAATTTCATTAGTTTTCCTCTCTTTTATGCATAGTCATTTTAAAGATATCCTCTAATTTCGTTTCTTCCATAGATAGCCCAATGAGGCCCGCATTTTTTTCCACTAGATACTTACTGATATCTTCACGAGTATCAATTGAGCTGTAACAACAAAGCTCAACAACCTCGTTGTTTTTTTCAACCTTCAAATCATCAAGCCTGGCAATTTTTTTAAGTTCATTTTCATGTTCTTTGAAAAAACGTAACACTTGAGCTCTAACCTGAAACGTTCCCTGAAATTGTTGCTTAATTTTTTGAATCGGCCCAGTCAAAAGAATTTTACCTTCCGAGATAATGCTGATGTCGTCACATAAAATTTCAACTTCGTTTAATAAGTGAGTTGAAAATAAAATGGTGTGATCATTTTTTAAGCTCTTAATTAAGTCACGAATTTCTTTGATTGCTACGGGATCTAAACCAACCGTCGGTTCATCTAAAATAATAACATCAGGATTATGAACAAGGGCCTCTGCAATCCCTACTCTTTGCTGATATCCTTTAGAGAGATGTTCAATAACTCTATCTTGTACATCCAACAATCCAGTCTTTGTAAGAACGTTGGATATATTTTT
This sequence comes from uncultured Flavobacterium sp., assembly GCA_964498595.1. GTDB lineage: Bacteria > Bacteroidota > Bacteroidia > Flavobacteriales > Flavobacteriaceae > Flavobacterium. Next base: position 271 of record CAZCIV010000603.1, on the reverse strand, counting down.
TTCTTTCATACTCTGACTTGGTTTTTCATCTAGAGTTTGAATCTCAAACACAAACTCTAAAAATTCACGTACCGTCATGTAACGATAAAGTGGCGGTACATCTGGAAGATATCCCAGCCTACCCTGAATAGAGACTTTTCCACTTGTCGGTGTGATTAGTCCCGAAATAATTTTCATAGTTGTTGTTTTTCCTGCACCGTTTGGACCAAGAAAACCATGAATAGTTCCTCTTCTAACTTTTAAATTTATATCTGACAGTGCAAGCACACCT
>CAZCIV010000602.1:0-1632 GCA_964498595.1 uncultured Flavobacterium sp. | reverse complement strand
GGAAGAATTAAACATTATATTTCTGCTTTTGGTGAACACGTAATTGGAAAAGAAGTCGAATCGGCTTTAAAAGAATCAATGGAAGGAACTGATGTTCGAGTAAATGAATTTACAGTTGCGCCACAAATCACACCAACCGAAGGTTTGCCTTATCATGAATGGTTTATCGAATTTGAAAATGAACCCGAAAATCTAGAAGATTTCGCATTAAAAATCGATTCCGCCATGCGTAAACAAAACGTGTATTATGACGATTTGATTGTAGGAAATGTGTTGCGAACCTTAGTCATCACAAGTGTTCCAAAAAATGGTTTCCAAGAATACATGAAATCCATTGGAAAATTAGGAGGACAAAATAAATTACCTAGATTAAGTAACGATAGAAAAATTGCTCAGTTTTTTGATACAAAAGAATAAAGATGAAAGATAAAAGACTGTTTTGGTTGTTCCTATTTGTAAGCCAATTTGCATTTACTCAAATCCGTGGCGTAGTTAAAGACAGTATTTCTGGCGAACCCATTCCGTTTGTGAATATTTGGGTGGAGAATGAAACGGTTGGAACTACTTCGGAATCAAACGGAAGTTTTTCATTGGATATAAAAGAAGAAAAAATGTTGGTTTTTTCGGCATTGGGGTATGAAGTAAAAAAAGCATCTTCAAGGACAGATATAATTTTATTGAAACCAAAAGTTTTTGAGTTGAAGGAAGTGGTTATTGAACAACCAAAATTTAAGAATGAAATTGAAGTAGGAAACTATGAAACAAGTGGTTTTAGAATTGGATTAGGAAATATAAATTCAGCGGTTTATTTTAAACCTTATGATGAAATGATAACACATCCATTTTTAAAAAAAATAAAATTTTTAACCAAATCAGATATTGAAAATGCAAAAATTAGAATCAAAATTTTAAGTGTAAATACTGATAATTCTCCTGGAGAAAGTTTAATAGACGAAGAAATTATTGTTTCTGTAAAAAAAGGGAAAAGTAAAAATATAGTTGATTTAACAGAGTACAGATTTAAAATTCCTTTAGTTGGATTTTTTATTTCTTTTGAAAAATTACTTATCGAAAATAATAAGTATTACAATGAATATACTTATAAAGATAATCAAGGAAATAAAGTAACTCGAAAATCAATGTCGATTGAACCTGAATTATGTTTTATTCCTATTGAATATGATATTATTTGGCAATCAACAATAAATGGAAATTGGACAAAATCTAAAAAACACATTTTAAAAGACCCAAAGAGTTATGAAAATTTGTTAATGAGAAAATATCATGATAAATATTTAGCTCCTTCTATGACTATAACATTAACCAACTAATGAAAACACTATTTTTCCTTTTTGTATCCTTTTCCCTCACAGCCCAAATCCGCGGCGTGGTCAAAGACAGCATTTCTGGCGAACCCATTCCGTTTGTAAATATTTGGGTGGAGAATGAAACGATTGGAACTACTTCGGAAGCCGATGGGACGTTCTTTTTACAAGCTTCAAAAGAGAAAAACATTGTGATTTCGGTTTTAGGATATGAAAGAAAAACGTTGAAAGGAAGTGAAATTTCGGAAGTTTTTTTAAAACCTATTACTTATGATTTAAGAGAAGTGGTAGTCCTAAATAAAAAGCA
>CAZCIV010000601.1:0-1633 GCA_964498595.1 uncultured Flavobacterium sp. | reverse complement strand
GGACCAATATCGATAATCATATCGGCAGCTTTCATGATATCTTCGTCGTGTTCTACTACAATAACAGTGTTACCTAAGTCTCTAAGATTTTTTAAAACATCAATTAGTCGTTCGGTATCTTTTGGATGTAAACCGATACTTGGCTCGTCTAAAATATACATCGAACCTACTAAACTACTTCCTAATGAAGTCGCTAAGTTAATTCGTTGCGATTCACCACCAGAAAGCGAATTAGAGTTACGATTTAAAGTCAAATAACTCAAACCTACATTGAATAAAAAGTCTAAACGATTGTTGATTTCAATTAATAAACGTTTGGCAACTTTAGCATCATATTCGTTTAATTCTAATTTTTTGAAGAATTCGATTAAGTTTACAATTGGTAAATCCACTAAATCAGAAATTGTTTTTCCTCCAACTTTAATAAAATTAGCTTCATAACGTAAACGTTTTCCTTTACAAGTGGTACATTTCGTTTTTCCTCGATATCTCGAAAGTAATACGCGATTTTGAATTTTATAGTTTTTCTCTTCTAATTCGGCAAAGAAATCATGTAATCCTGTGAAATACGAATTTCCATCCCAAATCAGTTGTTTTTGTTCCTCTGAAAGTTCGAAAAAGGGTTTGTGTATTGGGAAATCGAATTTATAAGCATTGTTTACCAATTGGTCGCGATACCAACCCATACTTTCGCCACGCCAAGGAAAAACAGCATTTTCATAAATGGATAAAGCGGTATTTGGAATTACTAAATCCTCATCAATTCCGATAACACTTCCGTAGCCTTCGCAGGTTGGACAAGCTCCATAAGGATTATTAAAGCTAAATAAGTGAACATTTGGTTCTAAAAACGTAATACCATCCAATTCAAAATTAGAACTGAATTCCAATCGCTTTTTCGAATCTACTTCTTGTAAATAACAAATTCCTTTTCCTTCGTAAAAAGCGGTTTGTACGGCATCGGCTAATCGATTATAGAATTCTTCTTCGTCTTTAACTACGATTCGGTCAACAATAAGGAGAATGTCTTTGTTATCTAATTGGTGTTGGTCGATGGTATCCAAACGTACCATTTCGTTATCAACTAAAATACGAGCAAAACCTTGTTGTAATAATACTTTTAATTTGTCTTCTAAAGCTCTTCCATCTTCTAAATGAATAGGAGCAAGTAGTAACCATTTGCTGTCTAAAGTGAATTCTTTAATGTCATTAATTACATCAGAAACCGTATCTTTTTTTACTTCTTTACCTGAAATAGGAGAGTAAGTTTTACCAATTCGTGCAAATAGTAATTTTAAATAATCATAGATTTCAGTAGAAGTTCCTACTGTTGAACGCGCATTGCTGGTATTTACTTTTTGTTCAATAGCAATAGCTGGCGCAATTCCTTTGATATATTCTACTTTTGGTTTGTCTAATCTTCCTAAAAACTGACGAGCATATGACGATAAACTTTCTACGTAACGGCGTTGACCTTCAGCATATAAAGTATCAAAAGCTAAACTTGACTTACCAGAGCCCGAAAGTCCAGTAATAACTACTAATTTATTTCTAGGTATAGCAACATCTAAATTTTTAAGGTTATGCAATTGCGCCCCTTTAATTAGAATGTTTTTTTTAGGTTCTAAGGTAG
>CAZCIV010000600.1:0-1636 GCA_964498595.1 uncultured Flavobacterium sp. | reverse complement strand
TACGACCTCGATCGGTCACTTTACCTAGGCAAAAAGGTTCCATTTTTGCCCATTGAGCATCAGTAAGTATGTATCTATCCATAGTACTATTATAAATTAATCAGTTGCCTTTGTTAATTCTCAACAAGCCCTAGATCCCACATGTAAAAAAGCATCTTCTAAAAGATGCTTTTTTACAATTTATTCTATTATCCGTACTGCTTCTTGAGGTACTCAACAATTTTAGCTGACTCAAACATTTTCACGCCTGTGTTCGGATCAACCAAATATGGCACTTGAATATCTCGTCCCATCACTTCAACAACTTTTTCACGCTTCCCATTCGGTAATGGAATATATTGACCAGGTTTTAAACGCAAAATCGCAGGACCCATATCTTGCCAACGCTCTTTCGGTACGTTGTGCAACACATAAGGTAATTCCAATTCACATAATACTTCACGTACTAAACGCGTATACGGACTAGCCTCAAAACTCCATAACTCTAAAAGTTCCGTTGGCGCTGGACGATTAATAATTTTCTTACTGATCCAAACACCACGAGCCGCATTTGCAACAGTAGCCAAAGTCGATACATACGGCAATTTAGGATAATGACTATATTTTTTAGGAGTTTGTCCCGTTTTTCCATAATGCTTAAATAAATGATGAATAATGTCTTGTGATTCGTATAACTGATCACCTGTATTTTCATCAATCAAAAAAGGAAACTGTTTTTTACCACCTTTTTCTTTAACGATTTGGCGATATTTTTGACCACCTTTCGGACATGGATAAATTTCCACATCCAGATTCAGCATGGTAATCACTTCACGAACACGGCGACAAAAGGGTGAACCTTCAAACTCATAAAGTTTTAACGATTTCGAAGGCTGATTCGGTTGGGGTGTTCCCATCACACCTCTTCCGCCTTCAATTAAAGTTGCAACAACAGATTGTAAAACCTTAAATTGATGATTCACCATTTTGAGCATATTGCTATCCTTTTGCAATTTATAAAACCTGCAAACTATTGTTTTAATTACAATATTTTATAGGTGTAAAATATTTAACCTCCATTTTAACCTCCAGTCGTGTTCTGTACTACATATTTTTGAGCAATAAATTATTTTTTTCGCTTCCTCTTTTCTGAGTGACTTTAAGCTGCTCCCCATATTGGTGGCTCAGGTGGAGGATTAGATTTTAAATCTTGAAGTAACTTAGTCGTCCAATTGGTTGAGCAAGTCACTTGGTTGTTTAGATGCGCTCAAATTTGAGCATATCCCCCAGTGGGGGGTAGTCCTATGTTCAGGCTATTTGTAGCAGTAAACCGCCCGAATAATCACGCTGTAATTCTATTGGGATTTTTAGCCTTAAAACCACATTTCCCTGTATCCCTCGCGCGCGTACGCGAATGATACCAGATTATCCCGTATCACATTTCCCTGTATCCCTCGCGCGCGCGCGTAGTTGTTGCGAAACTCAACTTTACGCACTGGAGAAAGTTAAGGGATGCCCATATTTTAGGTATCGGCACTGGTGACTGTACGAAAGTTCGTAGTTCATTACTGAGCGCAATTTTGCGCTTTGCTTTTAATGATCTGTGCTTAAAAAACAGGAGGGTTTAACTTGGTAAACTATACATACTCATTAGGAG
>CAZCIV010000599.1:0-1638 GCA_964498595.1 uncultured Flavobacterium sp. | reverse complement strand
AGAGCCAAATTATGCCTACCAAATTGCTAATTCATTCGAGAAAAAAGTATTGTTAACTTGGGCATTAAAAGCGTATGAAACCGCGCAAAAGAAAAACCCAAATCTAAATTTTGATTACCAAACCGCCATGATTCAGGGGCAATTGGGTAATTTAGAAGTCATGTTGAACAAATTGTTAGATTACGGATTCAATACTCCAGATGGAACTCCGATGGTTCAAAATCAGTTGACGCGTTACTTAATGGATGATTCTGATGGCTCTTTCGCAGCTACTATTCGAAAAAACTTATTGCTTAGAACTCAAAAGTCGCAGGACGTCTATTGGAATCAGTTTTTGAGTTGGTTTTTTGTAAATCAAAAAGAATACGGAAAAGCGTTTGTTCAAGAAAAAGCGGTTTATAAGAGAAATCCGGAAAGCTTTTACAACATTGTTACTCTGGGAAGTATGGCAATGGAAGAAAAACAATTTGAAGATGCGAAACTTATTTTAGAATTTGTTTTGGAAAACACACAAGATGTTGAATTACAAATAAAAGCGCATCATTTTTTACTTTCGATGGAAATGGAATCGGCGACTTCAAAAGAGTATTCTACTATCGATTTGAAACTTCAGGAACTATTGAAAAAATACGGTATTAGTCCATATTCATTAGACTTGCAAATTCTTTCGGCTCACTTCAAAACGTTTTATCTAAATCAATCTAAATCAGGAATTGAGTTATTACAAAACAGTTTGAAATTACCATTAAACGTTCGCGAACAAGCAAAAGTTAAAATGGAATTAGCAGACATTATGGTGTATGATGAAAAATTCAATCAGGCCATTTTGTATTATGCGCAAGTAGAAGACAATCTAAAAAATGATGTTTTAGCGCACGAAGCCAGCATGAAATTAGCCAAAGCCAACTTCTATAAAAAAGATTTCGACTGGACCTTGCAACAAGTAAAAGTATTGAAACAATCGCCAAGTTTGTTAATTGCAAATGATGCGATTGAAATGTTTTTACTGATTCAAGACAATTCAGCCGAAGATAGTTTGAGAACAGCACTTCAAGCCTATGCAACCGCAGATTTAAAATTGTATCAGAATAAAAAAGAAGAAGCGCTCCAACTCTTTTTAGCCATTTTACAAAAACACAAAGGCGAAAGTATTGAAGAAGGAACCTTGTTCAAAGTTGGTAAAATTTATGAAGAGAAAGGTGATTTCAACAAAGCCTTAACGTATTATCAAAACATTTTAGACAACCATAAAGATGGTATTTATAAAGATGAAGCTTTATTCTTCTCGGCAGAGATTTATAGAAAACATCTTTTAGACAACGAAAAAGCAAAAGCATTATACGAAAAAGTAGTTTTAGAACATCCCGATAGTTTGTATTATACCGAAAGTAGAAAACAATACAGAACGTTGCGTGGTGATTCAACGATTTGATTTACACAGAGATTCACGGAGTTCCTTTGACTTACTTTGTATTGATTAGAGATACACAGAGATATTTGGGATTTTACATGTATACTTTTACGACCTTTGGGAAAAACTTAGCGTTCTTTGCGTTAAAATATTGAAATTGAAATTTATTAAAAATGATTATATACAACGTAACGATAAACGTAGACGAAAGCATTCATTCCGCTTGG
>CAZCIV010000598.1:0-1644 GCA_964498595.1 uncultured Flavobacterium sp. | reverse complement strand
TGGAAAAAACGGTCAAATTGACCACCACTTTCCAGTCTAAATTGACCATCGATTTCGGTGCAAACTGACCACCCAATTCCAGTCCAAATTGACCACCTAAATTTTAGGATAAATTAGCCATTAAAAACAGTTACTTTTTTTCATGTTGTTAGCCCATACATTCGTACAAAAAATACGGATTATGGCAAACAAAGTAACAGACATGAGTAAGATTAGAAAAGTAATTAAATTTCACTGTAGTGGTAAGAGTAAGTTATTTATTAGCAATTACTTATCGCTTTCAAGAAATACGGTAAAGAAATATATTTCTTTATTTGAACTTCTAGGCTTAAGTTTTGAAGCTATTGATGCCAAAACAGATGCCGAACTTGAAGTTTTATTTTCGCAGAATACTGTTGAAACTATAGATCCCAGACTACAAAAGCTATATGATTTTTTTCCACAAATGGAACGCGAACTCAAGAAAGTTGGTGTTACCGTTCAACACATGTGGGAGCGATACCTTGCTATACATCCTGATGGTTTTAAGAGTTCTCAATTTAGACATCACTTTAAAATATGGAGTAAACGCGTTAATCCCGTGATGCATATGAATTACAAATCAGGTGATAAAATGTATGTGGATTATGCTGGAAAAACACTTTCTATAGTTGATAAAGATACAGGAGAGATTAAAGAAGTTCAGTTTTTTGTTGCCATATTAGGCGCAAGTCAACACACGTATGCCGAAGCATCTATGAGCCAACAGAAAGAAGATTTTGTCACATCGGTAGAGAATGCTATGCGTTTTTTTGAAGGTGTTCCAGCGGCAATTGTTCCAGATAATCTAAAGTCAGCTGTGATTAAAAGCAGTCGTTTTGAACCTACAATTAACGAAACCTTGGCCGATTTAGCAGAGCATTACGAAACCACTATATTACCTGCAAGAGCTTATAAACCAAGAGATAAATCATTAGCAGAAGGAGCTGTGAAAATCTTGTATCGAAGAATTTATGTACATCTAAAGCAAAAACAGTTTTATAGCTTAGAAGAATTAAACCAACAAATCTGGGATTTATTAGATATTCATAATCATAAAAAGCTCACAGGAAGACCGTATTCTCGCTATGAATTATTTATGGAAGACGAGAAGCAAAAACTACGTCCATTACCTCAAGAACGCTTTGAAATCAAGTACCAATCCTTTGCTACAGTGATGCAAAACGGTCATGTATTACTAAGTCAAGACAAGAGTTATTACAGTGTTCCGTACCAATATGTGAGGAAAAAAGTAAAACTTTTGTATACCAAAACTACGGTTGAAATCTTCTACAAATACAATCGAATCGCCATTCATCCCAGAAATTACAAACCTTACGATTACACTACTATTGCTGAACATTTAGCCAGCACGCATCAGTTTGTTGCCGATTGGAGCGCTAGTCGGTTTATTGATTGGGCAAGTAGTATTGACCAAGCAGTAGCGGATTATATCATCCAAATTATCGAAAGTAGAAATCATCCCGAACAAGCATATAAAAGTTGTTTAGGCATATTAAACTTTGAGAAGAAAGTCGGAAAACAAAGATTAATCAACGCTTGTAAACGCGCACTCGATTTTAGGATTTACAGTTTTAAAGCCATCCAAAACATTTTAGAAAACAA
>CAZCIV010000597.1:0-1647 GCA_964498595.1 uncultured Flavobacterium sp. | reverse complement strand
TTTCAAAGAATTGGTCACTCAGAATCAAAAAACGCGCTTTGTATCTTTTCAACCCACCTGCGAAAACATGCTTTTAGAAATCGTTTGGATTCTAAAAAATCACATTCCCAATCACATTCGTCTTGAGAAATGTTTTTTGGTTCAATATGATTTATTGTGGGTTAAAATTTATTTGATGAAATTTGCGTTATGAATAATAGCGCAGAAATTTTTGAAATTGGCTTAGGTTTAAGCTCTCCGTGGTTTATTGAAAAAGTAGAATTTGAAACAATAGAGAATGTGAAAGAACTTCATATTCACATCAATTTTAAAAAGGGTTTTAAATTTAAAAATGAAGAAGGTTTTGATCAAAAAACTCACGACACTATGCAACGAACTTGGCAACATCTAAATTTTTTCCAGCATAAATGTTACTTACATGCGCGTGTTCCAAGAGTTATTAATAATGAAAACAAAGTAGTACTTATTGATGTTCCATGGGCTAGAAAAAATAGTGGTTTTACATTATTATTTGAAGCCTATTCAATGCTTTTAATTGAAAGTGAGATGCCTATTTCCAAAGTCGCAAAACTTTTAAAAGTGTATCCTCAACGTGTTTGGAAAATATTTAATTACTGGATTTCGATTGCTCATTCGGATGACACAATTGAAAAGTTAGAAAACATTGGCTTTGATGAAACATCAACAAAAAAAGGACATAACTATGTAACTGTACTTGCAGATATGGATGAACGACGTGTATTGTTTTGTACTGAGGGAAAAGGAGCAGAAACCATTCAGCAAAGCGTCACCTTTCTAAAAGAAAAAAATGTTGATATCGAGCAAATTAAAAATGTGTGTATTGATATGTCACCATCATTCATTTCAGGTTGTGAAAAACATCTGCCTAAATCAGCGATTACATTCGATAAGTTCCATGTTATTAAAGAGATAAACAAAGCTATGGACGATGTTAGAAAACAAGAACGCAAAGCTAATTTTGAACTCAAAGGGCACAAATATACCTTTCTAAAAAGCCAATTATCTGTCGAAAAGCAAGTTGAACGTAATATTTTGCTTGATAAATTTAAAAATCTTGCTGATGGATATACTCTAGTACAGATGTTTAAGGATTTTTGGATTATAAATGAATCACAAGATGCTATGGGATATTTGGCATTTTGGTGTGACTTGGCAGAAAACAGTAATCTTGCTCCTTTTATAAAAGCTTCCAAAACAATTAAAAATCACTGGCAAGGAATCGTAAATTACACACAAAGCAGAATTAGCAACGGTATATTGGAAGGTATAAATTCTAAAATTCAACTTGCAAAGAAAAGAGCAAGAGGTTATCGAAATATTGATAATTTTATCAATATGATTTACTTCATTGCTGGTAAACTAAAATTCAATTACCCACACTATTCAATATAGAGCCCTTTTTTTATTTCTTAACTTTATTTAATGTTAATAAAACTACAAGTGCAATGAATGCAAAGAATGAACTTGCAAATAATGGTGAGCTAAAGGATAGTGAATTGCCTTTAAAGTTTGTTGTTGTAAAATAATAAAGTCCCATCATTGCTGGAGGTCCAACGATTTCAGCTAAACTCATCATACTACTAAAAACACCTTGAATTTCACCTTGTTGATCAACTGCTGTTTTAC
>CAZCIV010000596.1:0-1657 GCA_964498595.1 uncultured Flavobacterium sp. | reverse complement strand
AAGAATCGACCGATAAGATAGCAAAAGCAACTTTTTGGGAACATGTCCAGATAACCGTCGAGTCAACGTTCCCCTGCTACCCTAAGGGCGGGATATTTCCCAACTTCAATTGTAGAACCGAACTTCCGCTTGCACAAATGTGTCTGCAAAGAACGAAACCCCGCCTCTTGGATAGGTGCTGTCAGTGGCCTTACTTCTTTACTTTGGCTTATGTCCCGGTTCCCATATCAATCGAACAAAAGAACTTAATCTCTCATTTTCACGACTTACGGGAATTCCTGCAACGATTCCAATGAGCAAGTTATCTGCAATTCCCAATCTCATTTGGGGCCTTATGGTCATGTCGAAGTCTCCGCTATTGATGGTTTTGTTAAACTCAACTCCGATAAAATTCCGTGTACCTGAAATCATGTAGTGAAAACTGGTATTGATATCGTAAGTTGTATGAAATTTGTTCGTACTGAAACTCTGTTCAATCATTGGTCCTGTATAAATCAATGAATGGAAGTTATTACCCCAGCGCTTGGCTACAACTAAAAAAGGATTGTAAACATTTCCCTTAATAAAGGGCTTTCCAAAACTCTTAAAATCTGAAAGTTCTAACTCGTTGATGTATCCAATTGCCATAGAAGTAGCCAAAGGCTCACTCACGAAAAATGACCATTGAGCCGCCATTTTTATACTGTTCAATTGATTTGATGGAACTGAATCTTTATGTGTTCCGTTTAATGGCGAATAATATGTAAAAGGCAGTTCCACTTCTAGTCCCAATCTGTCAACGGGTGCCCATTCATATTCTATCAAAGCTTGATAGGAATCAAATTTCAAATTGTCTGTCAAGCCCAAGCCTAAGTTCCATTCTTTCTCGCCTTTCCTGGCACCTAAGTCACGAATTAGGTCAATGTAGAGCGGTTCTGCGTGTAAGACCTTGTCAGGCTCTTTATGATCTTCTACTTGTTGAATGTAAATGCTGTCTCTTTCAGACTTGGTTACTTGAGCAAATGAATATGCTGTTGATGCCAATAAAAAAATTAGCACCAATGATTTTTTTATGTTCATTCTTGATTTGTTTTTATTTTATAAAGGGATTGTCCCACCGTCATTTGTGTGATGGGAACTAGTCAACTTATAACAAATCAAATTTTAGGTGGAGGAGTCAATAATTGCTGAAATCCGTGGGTCAAATATGTATTGTAGTCAAGAAACTTCTGTCTTTTAGTTTCACAGAATGATTGGGTAATTATTGAGAGAAAGGTCTGTTGAGGAATAATGTCTATTTTAATATTTGTCTTTTTGTTGTGATCTTCCGTGTCGTGGTCATCATATTCTTTAATTGCATCATCATAACCCAAGATTTGTTCAGCGATAATTTCAATGATACTTTCCTGGTCGTTGAATGACAAGTTTTCCGGAAAATTTTCAGGATTTGGGTCAGCTGAGTCAACACTGATGTTAAGTAAATAAAGGCCCATTAGTCCCCAAAGGATTTTGGCAAACGCACTATTTCCTAAATTACTTATCACGGTTTAAATTTAACGATATTTTGTCGATTCTAATAGCCACAAACTGCCGGCTAAAAAAGAATAAACCTCTTGGATCCGGAATTTTCTGTAAGCCGTCAACTGTTCACTGTAAACTTTCCGACAACCGAAATCTA
>CAZCIV010000595.1:0-1660 GCA_964498595.1 uncultured Flavobacterium sp. | reverse complement strand
ATTTGTTGATGTAATTTACTTTTAAATGCGCAAATTCATTCAACTTAATATAAGGCTTTAACGTTGTTGCAACTTGACGTTCTTCGTGATCTAGATAAACGAAAACAGTAATATCATCTCCAATATGAAAATCTTTAGGAACATATTTATTGGGTAATAAAATATCTTCGGTATCGTTTCCTAAAAATAATCCTACTTTAGTAGCTCTTAAAATTCGTAATGTATTGTATTCGCCTATTTGTATCATGAAATCTATAAATAAAGTGCAAAGGTAATCATTTTAAAAATTAGAATTTAGATTTCCTAAATTCAGAAAACAAAAAACCACAAATCAATTAGTGACTTGTGGTTTTTAAATTATTTTTTATGAAAATTAAATTCCGATTTCTAATTGAAAACGAACATACCAATTTTGTTTGTTTGTACCATCGAAATAATTCAAATCACTCAATGTAACTTCTCCTTGTAACTTGAAAGCATGTTCCCATAAATATTTTGTAACACCTAATGAATATTGTTTCGAATCAGGTGTTAATGCTTTGATATCATCATGCATATTTTGCGTAGAAAAACGACCAATGATTTCGTAGTTTGTTGGGAAAACATAACTCAATTGATAATCCATACCACTTCCTACAGGAACATAATTAAACTCTGTAATATCATCTGGATTAAAAGCAATTGGATCTTTTGCTGAACGCGACATATAACTTGACATAAAAGCCCAACCGTTATATTTAAACATCGCATCTAATAATACCGATTTCATAGTTTTTTGTTCGAATAAATCGCTCCCTAATTGCCCTTGCGTTCTTCTTGCTAAGTTATTTTGATGAAAAGCTCCAGATAATAACAATCTTGGTTTTTCTTCACGAGCTACATCACCTTCAAAATTAGTTCCATCTTTTTTAAACGAACCAAAAGGCATTAATTCTAATTTTCCGGTTAAAGCTACTCCATCATCTGCCGATTTTGTCCAGTTTCTTCCTTCACCAGTTGTTACTGCAGTTTTTACATTATATGAAAACTTGTCTTTATTTTCATTTAAATAATAAGCTTGAAAACCAAAATCTCTATCAATTGTAAAACGTGCATTATTAATACTTCTATCAGTTAACTGTAATGCACCTGATGAATTAACACGTTGACGATTTCCTGGTAATTTTGTTTGCCCAAAAAGAAAACTCCAATGTTTGTTAGGGCGATAAAAAACAGCTGCATCTCGAATGATATTTATGTTTTCACCATCTTGAATTTCACCCACATCACCTGGTGCGAAAGAAAGTTGAATTACATATAAAAAGTGTGGATTACCTACATAACCATCAAAACGCAAACGCAAACGCCTAATTTCACCAGAATAAGCAGCATCCTCATCTTCATTTTGAATGTAAGTTACACGATTTTGCATTCTAAAACGAATATTTAATTGAAATAAACTATCTGGCGATGTTATTCCTAATCCTTTTCCATAGCTATAATATGGAATTGCTGCTAATTTTAAATCGTTGTCTTTTGTGATTACTTTAATATCTTGAGCAACAACAAAAGTGCTGAACAAGAACAACAAAAAGGTTACTAATTTTTTCATTTGTTATGTTGTTGTTTATTTTGCGCAAACTTAACATTAAAACAAGGTTAAGTGTGTTAAGTAAATATT
>CAZCIV010000594.1:0-1663 GCA_964498595.1 uncultured Flavobacterium sp. | reverse complement strand
TTAGATATTTATATGTTGCATCGTAATAACGACGAGGCCTTGTATGGTCAGCATCATTACCCTCAGGAACCACAACAATCATTCCTTGACGAGCCCTTGTAAGCAAAACTCTATATGAGTTCTTTTGATACTGCTTTCTCTCAGCCTTGTTAATCTGCTGCCATTTATTTCCTTTAAAACTCCAGTTCTTCCACCCTGATGGGTCATACCTGAAGTCAGCATCCCACACCAAACAGGCCCAATCCAACTCTAACCCCTGAACATGAAACTCAGTCGCCACATCTTCCAGATAATAAGAAGATTTAACATGATCTTTATCCCCCAAAAACCAATCCACAGGATTAACCGGCGCTTTCACATGAACACCTATCGGCCTAAGACGCTCAGCCTGAGATGACACGACTATTCCATATCGCTCAGTTCCGTGAGCATGGGAGCGAAGCCAGTCTCTTGCGGTGTCTATATCTCTCGTCAGGGCAATTGGATATTTTTCACAGAACTCTTTGTATGTTTTAGATGCCTCTTCCATTTCGATATCAAGAAGCTGCTTCACAAAAAGCGATACCTTTTCACTTCTGAAAGATCGAACAGAAGACTTTAAATGCAAATCACTATAAAACTTCGACCCTTTGATTGACTTTATATAATCTACAGTTTTAACGCCGCCATACTCGCTATCAAGTATCTGATCTGACGCATAAATATTCCATCCTGGAAATGATTCTCTAATGGCTTTAGCCCAACCGATAATTCCAGATTCTCCCTTATTAATCTCTTGCCCTCCCCCCACAAGACAAACAATAACCGCCCAGTCAGGATGCCTGTCCATACACGAAATAAGAAACTCAGGTTCTGACATGTCAAAATCAGAAACCCCTTTTTTCTTTTTCATAAAATCAACAGTTTGATCTTTGTCCCAAGCCCTTTGCGCCTCATCAAAAATTGCAACATGCTCAACAGGCGCCTTATTGGGGTTTATCAGCCCATCGTCACGAAAATGATGTACATTTTGAATAAATGCCTTTACCTCACTGCGTGCATTGCCAATTCTGACATGACCACCTTCACTTTTAATTCGGCTAACTTTATCTCTTGCAAGAGCTTCCTGCAGGATAGAAACCAAAGGACCATTCCCGGAAAGGAACACACTATAAAGATCATCATCCTTGCTGATATGCGATGTTGCAATATCCAAACCAACAAGCGTCTTTCCGGCACCAGGAACTCCAGTGACAAAAATTATTGATTTCTTTGAATCTAACCAAGACTCTCTTATCAGCTCAGAAACAGTTTTTGAAGTAATACTCAAATTTGAGGCATCAGCATCACTGCGTGAAATATCGGAAACAGAATGCCCCGCATATAAGGCAAGAGTTGCTTCGATTATAGTTGGAGTAGGCTTATACCCGCTTTCTTCCCATTTTAGAAAATCAAAATCTACAGAACCAATAGAACCCAAAGCATTTTTAATGACCGACTCTAATTGACTCGCACCACAACATATAGGATCATAAATCTTATCTTTTTTTATTATAAAATTTAAATTATTGATATTGGCATCTGTCGAAACCAATATCGGTACAATAAACTTATTATGACTACCCTCATGAAAGTTTTTCATATCTAACGCATAGTCCATTACTTGATCGTAATCACACCTTAA
>CAZCIV010000593.1:0-1664 GCA_964498595.1 uncultured Flavobacterium sp. | reverse complement strand
ATTTCTTACCAAACGCCATGTTTTTTTTCCGTCAGAAATAAAATCGTTTAGAGTGTCTTGCATGAACATATCATCAGTAAGTTCAATGCCTTCGAAATATCCTAATTGTTGTAAAGCACCCATGTCGATGGCGCAGTTTCCAATCCTTGTTCCGATGGTAATTACGTCTTCTTTTGTAATGAAAACACCAAAAGGAATGTTTTGAATCGGGAAGTCGCTATTTTCAGGAACTGGAATCCACGATTTTCTATTTGGGTCGTTTGCTATATTTGGCATAATTGTATTGTTAGTTTGTTGTTGAAAAATTATGAATCAAATATAAAATTATCTAGCAATGTAACAAACCTTTTTCGTAATTTTGACCTAATTTTAACGAATATTTATTGCAATGCAACGCGACGAACAAATTTTTGACCTAATTCTTGATGAACAAGACAGACAAATTCACGGAATTGAATTAATTGCTTCTGAAAACTTTGTTAGCGACCAAGTAATGGAAGCGGCAGGTTCATGTTTAACCAACAAATATGCTGAAGGATATCCTGGTAAAAGATATTACGGAGGATGTGAAGTAGTAGATATTGTAGAACAAATTGCAATTGACAGAGCAAAAGCTTTGTTTGGTGCTGAATATGTTAACGTACAACCTCACTCAGGTTCTCAGGCTAATACAGCAGTTTTTGCAGCTTGTTTAAAACCAGGTGACACCATTTTAGGATTTGATTTATCGCATGGTGGTCACTTAACACATGGTTCTCCAGTTAACTTTTCTGGAAAATTATATAACCCTGTGTTTTATGGAGTAGAAGAGGAAACAGGTGTTTTGAACTATGACAAAATCCAAGAAATTGCAACTGCTAACAAACCAAAAATGATTATTGCAGGAGCTTCGGCTTATTCTCGTGATATGGATTTTAAACGTTTCAGAGAAATTGCAGATAGCGTTGGTGCTTTATTGCTAGCTGATATTTCACACCCAGCAGGATTAATTGCTAAAGGTTTATTGAATGATCCAATTCCACATTGTCATATTGTAACGACAACTACTCACAAGACTTTACGTGGTCCAAGAGGTGGAATGATTATGATGGGGAAAGATTTTGAAAACCCTTGGGGATTAACCACACCAAAAGGAGAAATCAGAATGATGTCGCATGTTTTAGATATGTCGGTTTTTCCTGGAAATCAAGGAGGACCTTTAATGCATATTATTGCAGCTAAAGCGGTGGCGTTTGGAGAATGTTTAACCGATGAGTTTTTCCGTTATGCGATGCAAGTGAAGAAAAATGCACAAGCAATGGCAGAAGCGTTCAATAAAAGAGGTTACAAATTAATTTCGGGTGGTACTGATAACCACATGATGTTAATCGATTTAAGAAACAAAGGAATTTCAGGTAAAGATGCTGAAAATGCATTGGTAAAAGCTGAAATTACAGTGAATAAAAATATGGTGCCTTTTGATGATAAATCACCATTTGTTACTTCTGGTATTCGTGTGGGAACTCCAGCTATCACAACTCGTGGTTTAGTAGAAGAAGATATGGAAACTGTTGTAGCCTTAATCGATAAAGTGTTAATGAATTATACTGATGAAGCAGTTTTAGAACAAGTAGCGGAAGAAGTAAATGATTTAATGAGCGAAAGAGCAATGTTTGTATTTTAAT
>CAZCIV010000592.1:0-1666 GCA_964498595.1 uncultured Flavobacterium sp. | reverse complement strand
TCCGGTGGGATTCCATGCGGTTCGTGCGGTGTTGCACTTACCCATAACGTTTTGGCGCTTGGCGCCGTTTTTCTGTGTTGCGCCTGCGGCAGAAAAATGGAGCTAAGCGTTTGTTATGGGTATGTAATTTTAAAATTGTCACTTTAATTCTTCAATAATCTCGTTTATATATTGATACTCCACAAGAATTGTTATCATAAAATCGAGAAATCCTTCAGGAATATCTTCTTCACTTGTAATGAGACCAATATATAAATCAATAAATTCATTTTCGTCAAATGTTACACCTGAACCATAATTCCAATGAGCTTTACTACCACTACCTGAACCATAATTCCAATGTGATTTACTACCCTTACCTGAACCGTAATTCCAGTGGGACTTACTTCCTATGCCAGAACCATATTCCCAATGAGATTTACTGCCTAACCCAGAACCGTAATCCCAATGTGACTTACTCCCCATACCAGATCCATGTTCCCAATGAGACTTGCTTCCAACCCCAGATCCATAATTCCAATGAGATTTACTACCAAACCCGGATCCATAATTCCAATGCGATTTACTGCCAACTCCTGATCCATAATTCCAATGTGATTTACTACCGATTCCTGACCCGTAATTCCAATGGGATTTACTAGTTGGGGATTTAAATTCAACTTGATAGCCTGATACCAAGATTATTATGGAAATGAATAAAAATTTCATCTGTTTTTTTCTTTTACAATTTAACTCTCTGTTTAAATGCCTTTAAAGCATTAGTTTTCAAACTACTTTTTCTTGTTACACTATCACTGTCTTTGCGTTAAAATAAAGGGACACTTTTTTATCATTCCAATTTAAAGAATATGACTGTCGGAAATAGTCAAAATGCATTACCAGCATTTTAATTGAGTATAAAAGAATTTCTTCAATTTGGTCAATTTCCAATTTTCTAGATGTTTTGTCATTATCAAGATTAAATGTCAAATTTGAATAATGGACGTGTTGTGTTAGAAATTTATAAACGATATATGAGTGAACATTTGCTATAGTTTTTACATCACTTTGCATTAATTTGAAAACGTTAGAGATTGGTGGTAGCTTTTTGAATTTAAAGGTTGATTTGTCTTCGAAGAACTTATCGAATTCAGGATTGTTGAGAAACTTTTGTTTTTCGGCTTCAAACATTTGTTGTGTGGATAAAGAAGGATGCTTTCCGTTGTAATATGTGTTATTTATTTCAATACTTTCTTTAATATTCTTAAATCTGTGGCTATGAGCATCCGCTTGAATATTTATAATTTCTTCTTCCATATTGTTTGTCCTTGAATATACGCTGAAAAGACGAATGAAGTCATCAAGTAACACTCGCAAAAGAATAAAAGCAGAAGTAATTTGTTGTTCGTGATTGTTTTTCAAAATTTCTGAAACGTCTCGTAGAATAATTCTTTCTCTAACTAAAAGTCCTAAATAGAATTGCTCCACAAATGTCGGTCTAATTTTGTATTGATTGAGTTGTAGCAAAATGTCTGCCGCAATATTCCCAATGTCTTCTGTTAATTGGGCTATTTCGTCTTTTGTCATGATTTCGTGTTTTGTTAAGGTTCTTAAATTCGGTTTTTTCAATTATTACCCATAACGGTTCGGGGCTTTGCGTTCGGGCGGGATTTTCAGCAGAAAATTC
>CAZCIV010000591.1:0-1668 GCA_964498595.1 uncultured Flavobacterium sp. | reverse complement strand
TCTTGTTTTTGTACAAGAAATGCAATTCTACATTATTTGGACCTAAAATCATGTCGTGGATATATTCATTGTCGGCTCCCCAAGCAAAATCATGCACATTTGGCGCATAAAAATGCCATGTTAAAGTTTTGGTTTTCTTAGGATGAACTACTTGTACGCCAGCATCTTGATAGCCGTGACCGATTTCGTTTTTGTTTTGTAAATATCCTGTTCCACCAATGGTGTAGTTTTTATCAATCGTGATTTTCACATCAAAATTACCCCAAACACCGTGAAATTCTCTAGCAATGTAAGGATTAGCATGCCAACCTTCGAAATCATATTCGCATAATTTTGGATACCATTGCGTCATAGACAAAGCAACGCCTTCTTCTGACAATCTTCCAGAACGACGAATTTGTAAAGGTACTTGACCGTCAAAATCTAAGGAAAGGGTTGTTTTTTGTTTTGGTAAAATAGGTTTTGCTAATGTTACTTCTAAAATAGTTCCTACAACTTTTGTAGCCGCAGTTACGCCATCCTGTTTGAAATTAGCAATATTTAAATATCCAATTTCATTTGGTTTTAAAGTACTTATTCTGCTTTCTTTTACATCTTTTCCTTCTTTTTTGAATGTTTTTACCATTCGTTTATCTGGATCAGAAATGGCTTGAAGTCTAGCGTCCATTTCACTTCCTGGTTGAAAGGCGTTGTTGTACAAATGATAAAAAACTTTGTGTAACGTATCAGGAGAATTATTTGTGTATACAATTTCCTGTTTTCCTTTGTATTGGAATTTTTTCACATCCATATTTACTTCCATTTTATAGTCAACATGTTGTTGCCAATAGCCTGGATTTGGATTGTTTTGTGCTAGAACGAAAACCGGAAATAAGCTTAATAAAAGTATTTTTTTCATAGTTGCGTTTTAAAAGAAAACCTACAAGGTTTTGGATTACCTTGTAGGAATTATAATGATTAATAGACTTTAGGAATTATTTTTTTGCCATCTTAGCCGCTAAAACTAAAGCGTTGTAAGCGTTTACAATTCTTCCTGATTTAGAAGCGTCTGCAAAGCTAGCTTTGTGCTTGTCCTCTCCAATTACCACTTGGTTTTTCAATGGCGTTCCACTTTCCATGATAATTTGTTTTACTTGAACTGCAGTTAAACTTGGATAGTAAGAACGAATTAAGGTTGCAACACCCGCCACGTTTGGAGATGCCATTGAAGTTCCTTGTAAATATTCGTAAGTATTTAATGGAGTTGTTGCATAAATTTTATCTCCAGGAGCAAAAATATCTACGTTGTTTTTTCCGTAATTAGAAAAACCTGCAACCATTTTAGTTCCATACGTTGGTGAAAGCGCTCCAATAATCAATACGTTTTTAGCATATTCTGGACTTCCATCATAAGTATCGTTTGGATATTTATTAGTTACATCCAAATCGTACGAATCATTACCTGCAGCAATAACCACTAAAACATCTTTAGATTCTGCGTATTTAATAGCATCGATAACCCATTCTCTGTTTTGAGAGAAATATTTACCAAAAGAACCATTGATTACTTTTGCACCATTATCAGCCGCATAACGAATCGCTAAAGCGATATCTTTATCATACTCATCTCCATTAGGAACGGCTCTTAATGTCATGATTTGAGCGTTATTTGTAACACCATCACCACCT
>CAZCIV010000590.1:0-1669 GCA_964498595.1 uncultured Flavobacterium sp. | reverse complement strand
ATTATGCCACGCGAATTTCAATTTCAAGTTTCACCCGAAGTAGCAGCAAGCGAAAGTTTGTTAGCCCAACATGTTGCCAAGTTATTTCAGGTTAGCCCAAAAGAAATTCAGAAAGTGGTAGTTGTAAAACGCTCGATTGATGCGCGTCAGAAAGCCATTAAAATGAATATTAAGGCAAATGTGTTTTTGGTTGGCGAAGAGTATGTAGAATCAAAAATCGAATTGCCCGATTATCCAAATGTTACTAATAAACAAGAAGTAATTGTAGTTGGTGCTGGTCCTGCGGGATTATTTGCAGCTCTGCAATTAATAGAATTAGGTTTAAAACCTATCGTTTTGGAACGCGGAAAGGATGTTCGTGGTCGTCGTCGTGATTTGAAAGGAATTAATCGTGATGGTATCGTAAATGAAGATTCCAATTATTGTTTTGGTGAAGGTGGAGCCGGAACGTATTCCGATGGAAAATTATATACTCGTTCCAAAAAACGTGGTGATGTGGATCGAATTTTAGCACTTTTGGTAGGTTTTGGTGCCACACCAGATATTATAGTAGAAGCGCATCCGCATATTGGGACTAACAAATTACCCCAAATTATTCAAGATATTCGCGAGAAAATCATTGCTTGTGGTGGACAAGTTTTGTTTGAAACTCGGGTGATTGATTTTGTCATTAAAAATAATGAAATGCAAGGTGTTGTTGTTCAAAATGGCGATGTAATTTCAGCAAATAAAGTTATTTTAGCTACAGGACATTCTGCTCGTGATATTTTTGAATTGTTACATAATAAAGGGGTTCATATTGAAGCAAAACCTTTTGCGTTAGGTGTTCGTGCAGAACATCCACAAGAATTGATTGACCAAATTCAATATTCTTGCGATTTTAGAGGTGATTATTTGCCGCCAGCACCCTATTCGATTGTAAAACAAGTGAATGGTCGTGGGATGTACTCGTTCTGTATGTGTCCTGGTGGTGTTATTGCTCCTTGTGCTACGGCTCCAGGTGAAGTTGTGACTAATGGTTGGTCGCCTTCTAAACGAGATCAAGCAACTGCCAACTCTGGAATTGTGGTGGAATTAAAATTGGAAGATTTCAAACCTTATGAGAAATTCGGACCTTTAGCAGGAATGGAATTTCAGAAAGCTATTGAACAAAAAGCTTGGCATTTGGCAGGAGAGACTCAAAAAGTTCCAGCACAACGAATGGTTGATTTTACTCAAAATAAAGTTTCAAAGGATATCCCAAAAACCTCATATGTTCCCGGAACTACTTCGGTTGAATTAGGACAAGTTTTTCCTGGGTTTTTAACTCAAATCATGCGAGAAGGTTTTGTGCAATTCGGAAAATCCATGCGTGGTTACATGACAAATGAAGCAATTTTACATGCTCCAGAGAGTAGAACTTCATCTCCAGTTAGAATTCCAAGAGACAATTTTTCATTAGAACATGTTCAAATTAAAGGTTTGTATCCGTGTGGAGAAGGAGCAGGTTATGCCGGTGGAATTATTTCGGCAGCTATTGACGGTGAAAAATGTGCTTTGAAAATTGCAGAGAGTTTAGGAAAATAAGAAAACGAATTACACCAATTTTTACTAATTGTCTTCTTTTGATAAAAAAGGTACTATAACATAAACTGTGTAAGTAGAAAAAATAATGGGGTTTTAAAACCCC
>CAZCIV010000589.1:0-1673 GCA_964498595.1 uncultured Flavobacterium sp. | reverse complement strand
AGATGTAATGTTTGATTATTTTGTAATTTCAGGAACCAAATGTAAAGATTAATTAGCAAATTTTCAATAACAATTTGTAATTTTAACCCATGTTTAAAGAAATCTACAACGTTATCGGAGTTATGTCGGGCACATCGTTAGATGGTGTCGATTTGGCTTATATAAAATTCAATCATTCAGAGAATTGGACGTTTGAAATTTTTCAATCCGAAACCGTTTCTTATTCTGAAGAATGGCTTAACAAATTGAAAAATGCGATTCGTTTCAGTCATTCAGAATTAGAGGAATTGAATATAAGTTATACAAAACTTTTAGCTTCGATAATTTCTGAATTTATCTCAAAACATCAACTGACCGAGATTGATGCCGTTTGTAGTCATGGGCACACGATTTTGCACCAACCTCAAAACGGTTTTACGCTTCAAATTGGGAATCTTCCCATAATTCGCGATTTGGTGAAACAAACAATTGTTTGCGATTTTAGAGTGCAAGACGTACAATTAGGAGGTCAAGGCGCGCCATTGGTTCCAATTGGAGATGAATTGCTCTTTTCGGAGTATGATTATTGTTTGAATTTAGGCGGATTTTCGAATGTGTCTTTTAATGAAAATGGTAATCGAATTGCTTTTGATATTTCGCCAGTAAATACTGTTTTGAATTTTTATGCGAATGAATTAGGTTTTCCGTATGATGATGCTGGAAATTTTGCAAAATCAGGAAATGTCAATCAAGATTTATTGAAAAAATTGAATGATTTGGATTTTTACAAAGCACCTTATCCAAAATCACTTGGAATGGAATTCGTAAATGCGGAAATTTTCCCACTTATGCATTCTTTTTCAATCGACGTAAAAGATAAACTTCGAACTTTTGTAGAGCATATTGCCATTCAAATTGCGAAGATTTGTTCAAAACCAAATTCAAAATTATTCATAACAGGTGGAGGAGCATATAATCGATTTTTAATAGATAAATTACGTAATTATTTACCTACAACTGAGGTTGTAATTCCAGATGATAAAACCATTCAATTTAAAGAAGCGTTGATTTTTGGATTTTTAGGCGTATTGCGATTGCGAAATGAAATTAATGTATTGTCCTCAGTAACAGGAGCTAATAAAAATCATTCTTCAGGAGTGGTGTTTTTGTAAATGTTATAAAAAACTAAAAAATGTAGTTTAGGCTTCGGTGCTTAAACAGAATATGTATATTTGTAAAACCAATAAAATTTTAACCAACACAATGAAAGATTTATTACAAAAATTTGAAAACAAAGAACCAGAAATAGTATTTAATTGGAAAGACCCTGAAACAGATGCAGAAGGATGGACAGTAATCAACTCGTTAAGAGGTGGTGCTGCAGGTGGAGGAACTCGTATGCGTAAGGGATTAGATATGAATGAAGTACTTTCATTAGCAAAAACGATGGAAGTTAAGTTTTCAGTTTCAGGACCAGCAATTGGTGGTGCTAAATCAGGAATTAATTTTGACCCAAACGATCCAAGAAAAAAAGGTGTTTTAGAAAGATGGTATAAAGCAGTTTCTCCATTATTAAAAAATTACTACGGAACTGGTGGTGATTTGAATGTAGATGAAATTCACGAAGTTATTCCTATGACAGAAGATTGTGGTGTTTGGCATCCACAAGAAGGTGTTTTTAACGGTCACTTTAA
>CAZCIV010000588.1:0-1674 GCA_964498595.1 uncultured Flavobacterium sp. | reverse complement strand
TCGATTTAATATCGATTATCTGTGTAAAAATAACTATTTTTACATCTCATAATAGTGCTACCAGATGATAAATTTAGATCAAATTAGAAATACCCCTGTTGATTATGCTACCTTGGTTACCTTACTAAGAGACTATCGATTTCCAAAAGACAAAATTGCTGCTATGGAAAAACAGCAGCAGTTAATACGAATTAAAAAAGGGTTGTTTGTAGTTGCGCAACAAGAGGGTACATCTCCTATTTCTAGAGAATTGATAGCTAATCATTTATATGGCCCTTCTTATGTTTCTTTAGAAAGTGCCTTATCCTATCACAATTTGATTCCAGAAAGAGTATATAGGGTACGTTCGGTCACTATGAAACGATTTAAAATGTATGATACTCCTTTGGGTGTATTTGAATATCGTACGGTTTCACCGGAGTATTTTTCAATTGGTATTCAACAACAAGTTACCCAAGACAATACCGCTTTTTTAATTGCTTCACCTGAAAAAGCTTTATGCGATTTGATTGTATTGTCTTCAGGATTACGATTGCAATCGTCAAAAGCAGTTAAAATCTATTTAGAAGAAAATTTGCGAATTGATTTATTTGAAAATAGAAGTTGGAACACTGAAATTATTAGCCAGTGTATGGAAGTAGGAAAGAAAAAAATAGCATTGTCACAACTTTTAAAACTATTGAAAAACAATGAGTAGTTCCGTATTTGATCAAATGATGGGACGTTATACAATACAAACTGTAGACGACCGCACTAATGCTTTACATGAAGTAATGCAGCAAATTGCTTTAGCAGGTTTATATAGAGCAGGATTTTTTAATAAAGCAGCTTTTTATGGTGGTACTTGTTTGCGCATTTTTCATGCTTTGCCTCGTTTTTCAGAAGATTTAGACTTTTCATTATTGCAACCCGATTCTAATTTTACTATATCCGATTATTTTGATGCTATTGTTGATGAATTTAAGGCATTGGGTAGAGAAGTAGTGATTTCCAAAAAAGAGAAAAAAAAACAATCGCCAGTTGAGTCTGCTTTTTTGAAAGATACTACCGAAATTTACAATATCCATTTTCAATCTACACCTAGTATAAAAATTAAAATTGAAGTAGACCTGCAGCCGCCCTTGGGATTTTCAACAGAGCCAAAATTGTTGTTGTTACCTTTTTCTTTTATGGTGCAATGTTATACCCTTCCTGACCTATTTGCTGGAAAAATGCATGCCATGTTATTCAGAAGTTGGAACAACAGAGTGAAAGGGAGAGATTGGTATGATTTTGAGTGGTATGTGCGTCATTCTATTTCGTTGGGTTTTGAGCATTTTATAAAAAGAGCGCAGCAAACCCATGGTTATGATAGTACATTAATGACGCCAACAATATTTAAAGAATTACTCAAAAAAAGAATCCTAGAAACCGACATAAATTTGGTGAAAAATGATGTACAACCGTTTATAAAAGATTCTTCTGAAATTGCTATTTGGTCAACGGACTATTTTTTGCAATTGGTTGACCATATAAAAATATCCTCTAATCATTAGTCTGAAGCATCAAAATCTATGTACCAAAAATATTTTAAACGACTCTTCGATTTTTTAATTGCACTCGTTGCTTTATTGTTATTTAGTCCTATATTTATATTAGTTACTATTGGCTTGTTTTTTGCCAACCAAGGGAAGC
>CAZCIV010000587.1:0-1678 GCA_964498595.1 uncultured Flavobacterium sp. | reverse complement strand
AAACATTGAAAAATCACTTTCCGCATTGCTTTGACAAAGACGGAAATTTTCAATTGGAGAAGTTCAAAGCTAATCTGACTGAAAAGGAAATTAATTTCTCTACCGAAAGTTATGGCTTGGACTGGTTGGGCAAAAGCTATGCTCGACTTTTGGCAAGCGACCCTGCCACAACCTTACTTAAAGCTGACGAAGCCCACAACAGCAAGCCCGAAAACGCCAACTCTGAAAACCTGCTTATAAAAGGCGATAACCTGGAAGTGCTGAAACACCTTTCCAATGCCTATTACGAACAAGTGAAAATGATTTACATTGACCCACCTTATAACACTGGCAGTGACGGGTTTACTTATCAAGACGATAGAAAGTTTACTGTAAAAGAGTTGCAACAGTTGATTGGCGTTGATGCTGAAAAAGCAAAACGAATTTTAGATTTTACACAACAGAAAAGTAATAGCCATTCAGCTTGGTTGACCTTTTTATACCCACGGCTATATATTGCTGAACAACTTTTGAAAGACGATGGAGTCATTTTCATTTCGATTGATGATAATGAAGTAGCCCAACTTCGACTGCTGATGGATGAAATTTTTGGGGAGGAGAATTTTGTTGGCAACATCATTTGGAATAATGTAACAGATAACAACCCTACAAATATTGCCACTGAACATGAATACATTCTTTGTTATTGCAAACAGAAGATAAAACTTGCACCGTTTTGGAAGTCGAGCATTTCTGAAATAAAGGAATTATTGATTAAAGTTGGGAAAGAATTTACATCTAAATATGAACATCAAGAAGAACTTCAAATTGCATATTCTAAATGGTTTAGAGAATATAAAAATCAATTGTGGCCTCTAGAAAATTACAAGTTCATCGATAAAGATGGTGTGTATTCGGGAGAAAGAGGTATTCATAACCCCGGAAAAGAAGGATATCGTTATGATATCATTCATCCAACAACTGGCAAGCCATGCAAAGAACCATTAATGGGATATAGGTTTCCAAAGGCAACAATGGAAAAGATGATAGAGGAAGGCCGGATAATTTTTGGAGAAGATGAGGATAAATTAGTTGAGATTAAAGTGTATGCAAAGGATTATTTGCAAAAACTAAGTTCAATCTTGCAACTGGATGGAAGAACAGGGGCAAATGAATTGAAGGACCTATTCCCAACAGTTAAAAAAATATTTACAAATCCTAAAACAGTAAAATTATTAGAAGAGTTAATTTCTTTCACATGTGAATCAAATGATTTGGTTCTTGATTATTTTGCAGGTTCTGGAACTACAGCTGACGCTCTAATTCAATTGAATGAAATAGATAACGGTAATCGTAGATTCATATTAGTACAAATTCCTGAGGCCATAGACTCAAAAAAGAATAAAGATGCTTATGATTTTGTTAAAGATGAGCTAAAAGCAGAGCCAACCATTTTTGAAATAACGAAAGAACGCATTATTAGAGCCGCTAAAAGAACAAGTGAAAATATCAAGGTAAAAATTACTGAAAAGGAAAATGAAATAAAATCGTTTGAGGGTAAACTTGATTTAGTTAATAATGACGAAAAAATTAAACAACTCAAAGCAGAAATTAAATCGCTAAAGGAACAAGACCTTGGGTTCAAAATCTATGAAACAATTCCAATTTGGGAAGACTACAATTTTGAAGCTGAACAGTT
>CAZCIV010000586.1:0-1686 GCA_964498595.1 uncultured Flavobacterium sp. | reverse complement strand
CTTGTAAAATTATTGACTTTAAATATTAAAATCTATAACTTAGCAAACATAGGAGCTACATAGGCGTTGCACTTTTTTTGGAACACAGATTTAATAAATTTTAGAAATCTTTAAAAATCTGTTGACTCGATTGTCACCCTGAGCGAAGTCGAAGGCTAATGAAAAAGTATATCACTAAAATTTCTTAGAAAGAATTGTCCCCTTGAGGTCCCGATAGGTATCGGGATTAGGGGTGTTTCGGGTGTTTTGAATTTATCCTTGCCTTTACTCTTTAAGTTATCATTAAACAATTTTGCAAAAGCAAACAGAGGGTTAATGTTTTGAAAAAAATAATTTCGTTTTCAAAGTGATATAAATTTTGTGAGCTCCTTATTTTTCAGGCGGTTTGAGCGATATTGTTAGCAAACAACATAAAGTTAACTTGTTGAAATTCAGTAAATTAAAAAATACATATTAATTTACTGACAATCAATAGCTTTGTTTAAAACTTGCTTCAATTGTGAATAAGTTTGACTTTCTTTTTTCCTACAAATTTATAAACTTTGTAAACGTCGGTTAGGCATGAATTCCGAAGCTAGTGTACTATGACAAAAAATTATTTATTCACTTTTAACACTAAAAAATATGAGTGTGAAGTATAAAGTTCTTCCAAGAAAGAACCCACAGGACTTATTAGCGCCTGAAAAGTTTTATGCAGCTGCCATCGCGGATGGTGAAGTTGATTTAGACAAATTAGCCGAGCAAATTTCGTATCAATGTACGGTAACCGAATCGGATTGCTATGCAGTATTGTTGTCGTTAGAACGTAACATTATTAGCGAATTAGAGCAAGGCAGAATTGTCAAATTAGGACGTTTAGGTAATTTTCAAATTGGCTTAAGTTCTGAAGGAAAAGAAACTTCTGAGGAAGTATCGGTTTCAGCTATTAAAAAAGCCCGAATTTTATTCCGTCCTGGAAAAAGATTACGTTTATTATTAAATGATTTATCATTTAGAAAAGCGAGCTAGAACCCCTATTTTTGAGCGTAATTTTGTAGTAAGACCTCGAGTATTCCAGTGCTCGGGGTCTTTTTTTTGTTATAATTGTAACAATTTCATGCGGACGAACCGTTTGCTTTGTCCTGACAAAACATTTACTTCGTCGGGATGTTCCTATTATTTCATCAGGACGAAACTTTCAACTGTAATTTTGATGGCTTTTTTTGATTTCTTTCTAAAAAAATAAAAAAAAAGGTCAAAAAATAGCTTTCAATCCTTTCGTGTTAAAAACTTTTCATCGAATTTTTTATCCTTTTCATCGATTTTTTTCTTCTCAAAAGGCATAAAAAAAGCTCAAAAAAACTGGCTAGAACCCCGATTTTTGAGCGTAATTTTGTAATAAGACCTCGAGTAGTTCCAGCTACTCTACCGAAATTATAGTGTAAATATAGTATTTATTTTGTTTTTGCATGCACGCATTTATAAAATTTAACATTGAAAAATGCAACTTTTTTATTGTTGTATTTTAATTATTTTTTTTACAAAAGCCTTACAATTTGTTTGTTCTAAAAAAATGTTTTCTAGCGTTTTTCTATTTAACATTCTTAATACGGATTTCCACATTTTTATCTCAATACCATTGTTTACTTTAGGTGCTGAAGCATCGACCTAAGTTTTACCTGGTTTTAAGTTCAGGTAGTTGTATAG
>CAZCIV010000585.1:0-1692 GCA_964498595.1 uncultured Flavobacterium sp. | reverse complement strand
GTTTTGTCCCCTCCTTGGTCACTTTTTTTTGAATATTTTTATTATTTCTTTATCACATATTTATTTGTTTAACTAAAATCAAACCATTGTTAAACGTTTTTTTCTAAATACTTTTTTTGTTCACTTTTTTTATTACTTTTGTTAAACAAAAATGAAATAAGAAATGAACAACGTTAAAAATGTTTTCAGTATCAAAGATTTAGAAAATCTTTCCGGAATAAAAGCTCACACCATCCGTATTTGGGAAAAACGTTATAATGTATTAGAACCCATGCGTTCGGATACTAATATTCGCTCTTATGATATCAAAAATTTACAAAAACTTCTAAACATAGTTTTACTTCATAATTACGGCTATAAAATTTCAAAAATTGGTGCTCTAACTCAAGATCAAATTAACAAACTTGCTAACGATATCATTTCAGAAAAGAGTGCAAAAAATCACGCTATTAGTACTTTCAAGATGGCGATGATGAATTTTGATCAATCGTTGTTTTTCAATACGTACAATCAATTATTGAGTGAAAAATCATTTCGTGAAGTATTTTATACCGTTTTCATACCATTGATGCAAGAAATTGGATTTCTTTGGCAAACCGAGACCATTTCTCCAGCACATGAACATTTCATTAGTTATTTAATCAAACAAAAACTTTTAATAAACACAGAAAAAGTACAAATACTAGAACCAACAAGAACAGACAAAGTTTTTGTGTTATTTCTTCCATTAAATGAAGTTCACGAACTTGGATTGATGTATTTGAATTACGAAATCTTATTAAAAGGCTACCAAACCATCTATCTTGGAGAAAGTATTCCAACTGACAGCTTGTTTGATTTAATTAATTCGTACGAAAAAATATCTTTTGTTAGTTATTTAACCGTTGAACCAAATCAGGAAGAAATTGACAATTATATGATTGATATTCAAGCGAAACTAATTGAAAACACCAATCATGAATTGTTATTATTAGGCAGAATGACGCAATCCATATCATCCAAAGTCATCAAAAATAACGTTCATATATTTAGTAGTATAGAAGAACTTTCAAATACTTTGTAAAAAGATTTGTTTTGTTTAACTTTTTTACTATTTTTGTTAAACAAAATAAAAAAAGTGAGTAAAAACATCGCCATAATCGGTTCAGGATTTTCTTCGTTAGCTGCAGCTTGCTATTTAGCAAAACAAGGTAACGATGTGACTGTTTACGAAAAAAATAGCACCATAGGAGGAAGAGCTCGTCAACTTAAAAAGGAAGGCTTTACTTTCGATATTGGGCCAACATGGTATTGGATGCCTGATGTATTCGAACGTTTTTTTGCTGATTTTGGTAAAAAACCATCCGATTATTACGAGTTAATTAAGCTTTCTCCGGCCTACCAAGTCTATTTTGGACATTTAGATTTTGTAACCATAGCTGATAACCTTCACGAAATTGTAAAAACTTTTGAATCTATCGAAAAGGGAAGCGGTAAACAATTAGAGCAATTTATGGCAGAAGCAAAAAGTAATTATGATATCGCCATTAAAGATTTGGTATATCGTCCAGGTGAATCTCCTTTGGAATTGATTACTTTAGAAACAGCCAAAAAAGTGAATCAATTTTTCAGTAACATTAAAAAAGATGTTCGAAAACGATTCAAAAACATGAAATTGGTTCAAATTTTAGAGTTTCCCGTTTTATTTTTGGG
>CAZCIV010000584.1:0-1693 GCA_964498595.1 uncultured Flavobacterium sp. | reverse complement strand
TTCGACAGGTTCTGTGCAGTATATTCCCTGTATTTGCGGGATAAACTATTGATTTTTTCAAATGTTTCTTTCATTCTTTATTATGATTAAACTTTTTACTGTCCGTGCCTGAAATAGGTTGACCAAAAATCAACTTAAAAAGGTAAAAGATGAAATCAAAATTAGTTAAAAAGGAAACACTTCGCCAATCTCGAGTATTTAGTGAACAGGTGAAACGAGCATTGGTAAAAGATATTGAAGATGGTAAATGCTCAGTATCACAGGCGTGTAAAGAGCTCAGCGTCAGTATGACAAGCGTTTATAGATGGATTGGCAAATATAGCCGATATTTGCAAAACAATAAACGACTTGTTGTGGAAGACAAAAGCGAAGCATATCAAACCGAACAGCTTAGAAAGAAAATTCTTGAGTTGGAGGCGGCTTTGGGGCGAAAGCAATTGGAGCTGGATCTGATATACAAAGTTGTCGAGCTTGCCAGTGAAGAGTATAAAACAGATTTAAAAAAAAGTTTCTTAAAGACAGCCTTGAGTGGTTCCGGCTCGCCAAAGGATCAGGACATAGGTACAAAATGAAAGACGTTTATTCCATTGCAGGAATTACCAAACAAGCGCATTGGAAGTATAAAAGGCGTCAGGAGTTGACAGTGTCCAGGATAACTCAGGTAATAGAGACAATAAAGCAAAAACGGAAACATCACAGGAAAATGGGCGTCAGGAGCATTTATTATATGGCCAAAGATGAATCACCTGTTGGGCGTGATATCTTTGAACATATTGGCTTGTCAAATGGCTTTAGGATTAAGCGCACACGAAGTGCTGCAAGAACGACATGGAGTCAACGTGTGGAATACTATCCCAACCTGATTGAGGGAAAAATACTAAATGGGATAAACCAGGTATGGCAATCGGATATGTTCTATATAAAAAGCCAAAACGAGGAGTTTTATGGAGTAACAATCATTGATGTTTACTCAAGAAGGCTGTTATCATTGCATATATCAAAAAGTCTATCGGCTAAATCATTAGATTCTGCAATGAAGAAAGCATTAAAACTAAGAACTGGTTATGATCTTGCAGGATGTATTTTTCATTCAGATCGAGGCAGCCAATACATCAGCAAAAGCCATAAATTATTATTAAGCCAAAATAAAATGGCCATTAGTATGTGTTTATTGCCGCAGGAGAATGCATATGCAGAACGAGTGCAAGGAACCCTAAAGAATGATTACATTGTTTTTGAAAACCTCAGGGAAAACAACATGGCTTATATATCAACTAAAATAGCCAGATTGTACAATGATCAAAAACCGCATATAGGGTTGCAAAGAATGACACCAACAGACTTTGAAAAGTATGTTGATAAACTCCCCCTGTTAGATAGGCCTCAAATGCCTATCTATCAATGGAATCATGAGTTATTAACAAACATCCAACTTATTAACAAAAAGAAAAAAGTAGCAAAAAAGAAAAAGTCAACAACAATGATAGTAAATTTAAAGTAAATTTAAAAAGTCAACCTATTTCAGGCATCCACATCCTCTTACTTCTTACATCATACCTCTTACTTAATTCACTTCTGACTTCTGACTTCAGTTACCTGTAAAAGCTCCTAATACTCATCCCACCCCTTGATCTCAATATCTTCGGGTTTCAGTTTGCAGATGGCGTAAATGAATGCACTGGCCAGTCTGGCA
>CAZCIV010000583.1:0-1702 GCA_964498595.1 uncultured Flavobacterium sp. | reverse complement strand
TCTATTTAGAAGGGCATGATGATGACGAAGAGGAACAAGAAGGAATGTTGCCAGCGTTGAAAGTAAACGAAAATCTTACGAATAATTATATCACGGCAACGGAACGTTTTTCTCGCCCGCCAAGTCGTTACACAGAAGCTTCTTTGGTGAAGAAATTGGAAGAATTAGGAATTGGTCGTCCATCAACGTATGCACCAACTATTTCTACGATTATCGCTAGAACTTATGTTGAAAAAGGAAGTTTCGAAGGTCAAGAAAGAAAATACAACCAGTTGATGTTAAAAGGAGGAGAAGTAAAATCTCAAGTTTTAACGGAAAATGTGGGTTCGGATAAAGGAAAATTAGTCCCAACCGATATCGGAATTATCGTGAACGATTTCTTGGTGAAAAACTTCAACACGATTTTAGATTACAATTTCACTGCTAAAGTGGAGCAAGATTTCGACGAAATTGCCGAAGGAAAAGTAGATTGGGCAAAAATGATGAACGATTTTTATAAACACTTTCATCCAAACGTAGTTGATGTTGAAAAAAATGCAGATAGAGAAAGTGGTGAAAGAATATTAGGAGTACATCCCGTTTCTGGAAAACAAGTTTCTGTTCGTTTAGGGAAATATGGAGCTATGGCTCAAATTGGTGATGCTGATGATGAAAACAAACAGTTTGCAAGTTTACGCCAAGATCAAAATATTGGAAATATCACTTTAGAAGAAGTATTGAATTTATTCTTACTGCCAAAACAATTAGGAACTTACAAAGGAGAAGAAATTGAAGTGAACAATGGTCGTTTTGGTCCGTATGTTCGTTTTGGTTCTCAATTTATTTCGTTACCAAAAGGAGTAGATCCAATGGATGTAACGATGGAAACCGCTCAAGGTTTAATTGATGAGAAAGTTCAAGCAGATGCGCCAATTGGAACTTATGATGGATTGCCAATTCAAAAAGGAGTGGGGCGTTTTGGACCTTTCATTAAATGGAATGGAATGTTTATCAATGTAAATAAAAAATACAACTTCGATAATTTATCGCAATCAGATTTAAACGAGTTAATCGAAGAAAAACAACAAAAAGATATTGATAAAGTAATTCACGATTGGAAAGAAGAAGGAATCAAAGTTGAAAAAGCGCGATGGGGTCGTTCTGTAATTACCAAAGGTAAAATCAAAATTGAATTGAGTAAAGATGTTGATGCTTCGAAGTTAACATTGGCGCAAGTTCAAGAAATGATAGAAAAGAAAACGCCAGCTAAAAAGACAGCGACAAAAAAAGCATCAGCTAAGAAAACAACCGCTAAAAAGAAATAAGCAATGGTTTTTGATTTTTTACAACCTATTTCTGCTTCTGTAGAAGAATACATTGCAACATTATCCAATCAAACATTGGGAAAAAAAGTGGTGTTTCATACGCAAACAGATTTTCCGGTTTTGGACAACATTGCTATAGCTATAATCACGGTTAATGAATTTAGAGGAAGTGAAAAAGACAATGATGATTTTTCTTTTGACTACTTTAGAAAGCAGTTTTACAGTCTTTTTCCTGGAAATTGGAATGCTTCAATTGTTGATTTAGGGACTATCGAGGCAGGGGCGAGTATAGAAGATACCTATTTTGTTGTAAAAAGTTTGGTAGCTGAATTGATTAAGAAAAGAATTGTCCCAGTTGTTATCGGTGGAAGTCAAGATTTAACTTATCCAATGTATCG
>CAZCIV010000582.1:0-1703 GCA_964498595.1 uncultured Flavobacterium sp. | reverse complement strand
CGCTTTTCTTCTGGGCATTAAATTTAGGAATGGAATACAAACCTTATAAACAAAATGGTGCCTTCTACGAATTCAAATTAAAAATTGCACGTAAATTAATCTTTTCTAAATGGCAAGAAGGACTTGGTGGCGAATTAGAATTATTGGTTTCTGGAAGTGCTGCTTTACAAACTAGATTAACCAAAGTGTTCTGTGCGGCTAATATTCCAGTAATGGAAGGTTATGGTTTAACTGAAACTTCTCCTGTAATTTCTGTTAATGACATGAGAAACAATAGTTTTAGAATTGGAACTGTAGGTAAAATTTTAGATGGTGTAGAAGTTAAAATCGCTGAAGATGGAGAAATTTTATGTAAAGGTCCAAACGTTATGATGGGCTATTACAAAGATGAAACTCAAACCGCTGATGTACTTAAAGATGGTTATTTCCATACAGGCGATATTGGTGAAATCGATGCAGACGGATTTTTAAGAATAACAGATCGTAAAAAAGAAATGTTTAAAACTTCAGGTGGAAAATATATTGCTCCTCAAGTTTTAGAGAATACTTTCAAACAATCAAGATTTATCGAGCAAATTATGGTAATTGGGGATGGCGAAAAAATGCCAGCTGCTTTTATTCAACCTAATTTTGAATTTGTTAGAGAATGGGCGCACCGTCACCATGATATAAATGTAGGATCTACAAATGAAGAGTTATGCTCAAATAAGATGGTTATCGATAGAATTCAAGAAGAAATTGATCATTGCAATGAAAAGTTTGGTAACTGGGAAAAAGTGAAGCGTTTTGAATTAACTCCAGATGTTTGGTCTATTGATGCAGGACACTTAACACCTACTATGAAATTAAAACGTAAAATAATTAAAGAAAAATATTCTGATTTATATCAAAAAATTTATGGATAATAATTTTAATGCCCACTATATGTGGGCATTAGTTTATTAAAATGTTAAATTTTCCAAAAAACTTAAAAAATACTATGCATGCATAGTATTTTTTTTTTATATTTGAAAAAGTTTTGATTTATTCCAATATGAAAGATAAAACAATTGATTATGCATTAAGAACAACATGGCAAGCTGTTGCACGTATGTATAATGAAGAAGCTGCAAAATATGGAGCAACTATGGCTACTGGATTTGCATTATTAAGTATTGATAGAGAAAAAGGCTCTCCATCAACAACTTTAGGACCAAAAATGGGAATGGAAGCAACAAGCTTAACTCGAACCTTAAAATCAATGGAAGAAAGAGGATTAATTACACGCAAAAAGAACCCAACAGACGGTCGAGGTGTAATCATCCAGCTTACAGAAGATGGTAAAGAAAAAAGAGAGTTATCAAAAGAAACTGTACTTCGTTTTAATGAAGCGATTAAACAACATGTAAGTGAAGAAAAACTTCAACATTTCATGGAAGTTGCCGAAATAATCAACGAATTAATTTCTGATAAAAAAATCTACAACGACAAATAAAACAACAAACCTATAAACATGAAACGTACTATTAAAAAAGTTGCTGTTATTGGTTCCGGAATTATGGGAAGTGGAATCGCTTGCCATTTTGCTAATATTGGGGTTGAAGTCTTATTATTAGACATAGCGCCAAACGAACTAACAGAAGCCGAACAGAAAAAAGGACTAACTTTAGAAAGTAAAGCCGTTAGAAACCGATTAGTGAATGATCATTTAGCTAACGCTTTAA
>CAZCIV010000581.1:0-1708 GCA_964498595.1 uncultured Flavobacterium sp. | reverse complement strand
ATGAATGCTTTACAGCTTTGGTATGTTCACCTAAATTGGTGTTGCACAACAATACCGATATGAAAATAGTAAATTCTTCACCTGTTACATCCTTTGGCGGATTAAATTTTGTTATCAAAGAAGCGATTGATTTAAAAATCAACAAGTTATTAAATTCCAGTCTTCCGGTTTTGGCCAATCAATCCAAATACACATGGTTTGATATTATTATGTCTTACTGGTCAGCATTTTTTTGTGGAGGCGATTGTGCCGAAGACCTTGCCGTAAATTTGAAAGATGGTCTTCAAAACAATCCGTTTATTAACATTCCCAGTCCCGACAGGGTGTTAGCCCGATTAAAATCATTGGCCGAAACTCCCCAATATTACACCACCCACCGTGGAAGAAACGAACACCAGTTTTCGCTGGCCAGCCATTTAAACCGCTTAAACCTGAAAATGTTATCCCTGCTTCCTGGGTTCAAAAAAGAGAATGTGGTACTGGATTATGATAACACGCTCATCTTTACTGAAAAAGCCGACGCACAAATGACTTATAAAAGAGAGTTTGGTTATTGCCCTGGAGTGGGAATCATCGGAAAACACATTGTATATGTTGAAAACCGGAACGGTAACAGCACAGCACATGTATTACAGCATGAAACGATTGAAAGAATGGCTTCCATGTTACAGGAAGAGGGCATTACCATCGATGTAATACGGGCAGACTCGGCATCTTATACCTACGAGATAATCAAAGCAATGGAGAAAAATGCCAACCGCATCTTCATAAAAGCAAGAATGACCGATACGCTTGAAAAAGCTATTGCAGATATTCAGAACTGGAAAGAAGTAAAAATTGGCGACGATGTGGTACTGAGAGGTTCAACCACCTTTACACCGTTTGTCCGCCATGCCAGGGATAACAACGATAAAACCAACTCTTTAAAAGAATACCGGGTAGTGGTCACCAAAGAAAATCGCAGAGATGGGCAAATCAATCTGTTTACCGGGGAAGCTTGTAATTACAGTCCGATTCTGACCAATGATTTTACAATGACAGATGACCAGGTTGTGTTTTTCTATAATGCCCGGGGAGGAGAAGAAAAAGAGTTCGATGTTGTAAAAAATGATTTTGGATGGAATAAGCTGCCATTTTCCAGGATGGAACAAAATGCTGTATTCCTTTTGATTATGGCCATGTGCAAAAACCTGTATGTACATGTAATTGAACAATTCTCAAAAAAGGTAAAGTTTCTGTCCCCCGATTTCAGAATTAAAAAGTTCATCTTTCGTTTCATTTGTATCCCGGCAAAATGGGTAAAATCAGCACGAACACAGAAACTGCGACTGTACGGCAACCTGACCTTTCAGACATAGATAAAGTAACTCCGGAAGTTAACCCTTCATTCAAAATTTTACTGAGAATAAAATTCTCCAGGTATAACTTTGTGTTTAACAACAAAAAACAGGGATTGCAATAGAGAAAAGAAATATAAATACAGAAAATACTCGGGCTGTATGATAAAATCAGAATCCAAATAGCAGCTTTTCACTCAAATTAGCTCTTTCAATTCTTAACTTGCGGATTTAAGGTTGCATCGCGTTGTTTTAAAATCAACTTCAATGTTCCGAAGTTATAATGCCTGTCTGCATTTTTGTTAAATTAAAATTGCACCAGCTATTTGTTTATTAGCGAATTGTGGCTACTTTTAAGGCACAATTAACCA
>CAZCIV010000580.1:0-1713 GCA_964498595.1 uncultured Flavobacterium sp. | reverse complement strand
CATTTTGAAGTTAAAGACTGCGCTAATAATTTGTTATTAAAAACGGAATTAGCTACAACTAGAGAGAAAGATCATCAAAAAGCGTACAACATCATTTTTAGACAAGCTTTATCTACTTTAAAAAATAAATTAAATTTTACGATTGCAGACCAACAACAATCTGACGCAATTGCTGATTCAAAAACAAGTAGTGAAACAATTATTCTTTCAAACGATTATGACAATAAAACACTGTTTGCTATCCCAACATCAAATGGTTATAAATTAGTTAATGATAAACCTGAAACTATTTTTACGTTGATGAAAACTTCCAATGAATCGATTTTTACAGCTCAAAAAGGTTCTCTTTCAGGTGTTTTGATTAAGAAAAATGATAATTGGTTTTTCGAGTATTATGAAGGTGAAAAATTAATTTCGGAAAAGGTAGAAGTTAGGTTTTAATTTCTCACTAATAATCATATTTATCTTTCCATCGATTTTTCAAAAATTGACGTAATTCCTTTTCACGAGTATTTTCTCCAGGTTCAAAGAATTTAGTTTTTGAAATTTCTGTTGGTAAAAACTCTTGTTCAGCAAAATTGTTTGGATAATCGTGTGAATATTTGTATTCTTCTCCGTAACCCAATTCTTTCATTAATTTGGTTGGCGCGTTTCTTAAGTGAATTGGAACGGGTAAATCTCCAGTTTGTTTTACGAGTTGTTGCGCTTTACCAATTGCCATATAACTCGCGTTACTTTTTGCTGAAGTTGCTAAATAAATTGCGCATTGACTCAAAATAATACGACTTTCAGGATAACCAATAGTGGTTACCGCTTGAAAGGTATTGTTAGCTATAATTAAAGCTGTTGGATTCGCATTTCCGATATCTTCACTAGCTAAAATCAGCATTCTTCGGGCAATGAATTTTACATCTTCACCACCTTCAATCATTCTAGCTAACCAATACACTGCTCCATTTGGGTCGCTTCCACGTATCGATTTGATAAAAGCTGAGACTATATCATAATGTTGTTCACCAGTTTTATCATACAACACGGTGTTTTTTTGAACCAATTGAATGACTCTCTCATTTGTGATCTCGATGGGTGCTGAGCTTGTCGAAGTATCGGTAGCATTAATGACCAATTCAAAAATATTCAATAATTTTCTACCATCGCCACCCGAAAGTCGTAATAGAGCTTCGGTTTCTTTTAATTGGATATTTTTCTTTTGAAGTTCTACATCGGTTTTCATCGCACGATGCAATAAAGCTTCTAAATCTTCTTTGGTAAACGCATTCAAAACATAAACCTGACATCTTGACAATAAAGCGGGAATGACTTCAAAACTCGGATTTTCAGTGGTAGCACCAATTAAAGTAACCCAACCTTTTTCCACTGCTGCCAACAAAGAATCTTGTTGAGATTTAGAAAAACGATGAATCTCATCAATAAATAAAATCGGATTTTTTGCGGTGAATAAACCACTGCTTTGTTTCGCTTTTTCAATTACCTCACGAATGTCTTTTACACCCGAATGTATAGCGCTCAGCTGGTAAAACGGACGTTTACTTTCTTGTGCCATGATCTGTGCCAAGGTAGTTTTTCCGGTTCCAGGTGGTCCCCATAAAATCAAACTCGGAATTAATCCTTTGGCAATTTGTTGCGTTAACGAACCTTCAGGTCCAACTAAATGCAATTGGCTGATGTAATCCGATAATTGTTGTGGGCGAA
>CAZCIV010000579.1:0-1715 GCA_964498595.1 uncultured Flavobacterium sp. | reverse complement strand
AAAAAACAAGAAGAAGATGCGAAAAAACGTAATTCTCAAGTAAGTTCGGGTGACCGTTCCGCTAAAATTCGTACTTACAACTATGCACAAGGTAGAATTACCGATCATAGAATTGGTTTAAGTATTTTCGATTTAGATGGTTTCATGAATGGAAATCTTCATAAAATGATTGAAGAATTACAATTGGTAGCCAACACCGAAAAACTAAAAGAAAGCGAAGTTTTCTAAATGAAAGAAAATAGAAGATAGAATAAGAGAAAAGATGCTGAACAATATTTTGTTTGGCATTTTTTTTTAAATCCTTGCGAACTTTGCGAAAAACTTTGCGAACTTTGCGTTTAAATAACACAACAACACAATGACTACTGAACAACTCATTTCCCAAATCCAAACAAAAAAATCATTTCTTTGTATTGGTTTGGATGTCGATTTGAATAAAATCCCTGAACATTTATTACAAACTGAAGATCCCATTTTCGAATTCAACAAAGCCATTATCGATGCGACTCACGATTTATGTGTTTCCTACAAACCCAATACCGCTTTTTATGAAGCTTACGGCATCAAAGGTTGGCAATCGCTAGAAAAAACAATCAATTATATCAACGAGAAACATCCAGAAATTTTTACCATTGCCGATGCAAAACGTGGCGATATAGGGAATACTTCTTCCATGTACGCAAGAGCGTTTTTTAATGATTTGAATTTTGATTCGGTAACGGTGGCACCTTATATGGGAAAAGATTCGGTGGAACCTTTCTTAGCTTTTGAGGACAAGCACACGATTATGTTGGCCTTAACATCCAACGAAGGGGCTTTTGATTTCCAAACGCAAAATGTGTTTGGAAAAGAGTTGTATAAAGTAGTTTTAGAAACCTCAAAATCTTGGAAAAACGGTCATAATTTGATGTATGTAGTAGGCGCAACTAAAGCCGAATATTTCACGGAAATTAGAAAAATAGTTCCGGATAGTTTCTTGTTAGTTCCTGGAGTTGGCGCTCAAGGGGGAAGTTTAGCTGAGGTTTGCAAATATGGAATGAGCAAAAATGTAGGTTTGTTAATTAATTCTTCAAGAGGAATTATTTATGCTTCAAACGGAATGGATTTCGCTGAAAAGGCTAGGGAAGAAGCGTTGAAGTTGCAACAAGAAATGGAGGGAATTTTGGTTTCAAGTTTCAAGTTTCAAGTTTAAAACGAGCATCTTAAACTTTTTAAATGAAATTAATAGATCAACTAGGAATTTTACACATTTTCGAAAAGCAACCCGTTCGAATCATTTCTTTAGTGCCTTCGCAAACCGAATTACTTTACGATTTAGGTTTGGAAGATAAAGTCGTTGGAATAACTAAATTCTGTGTGCATCCTTTTCATTTTAAGGCGACAAAAACGATTGTTGGTGGAACAAAAAACATCAAATTCGACAAAATAAAAGCGCTACAGCCCGATATTATCATTTGCAATAAAGAGGAAAACACGAAGGAAATCGTAGAAGAATTATCCCAAATTTGTCCCGTTTGGGTTACTGATATTCTCACAATTGAAGACAATTTACAAATGATTCACGATTTTGGTCAACTTTTCAATAAACGTACAGAAGCTCGAAAATGGATCGATAAAATCAATTTTGCCTACCAAGATTTTCAGCATTTTATCAAAGATAAACCCGTAAAGAAAGCGGCTTATTTTATTTGGGCAAATCCACATATGGTAGCTGG
>CAZCIV010000578.1:0-1716 GCA_964498595.1 uncultured Flavobacterium sp. | reverse complement strand
CATTTAAATTTCTCGGAAGGAACGAAATATTAATCAAACAATTTTACAATTTTGGTGTCATCAAATTCAACCTACCAGATTTAGGCGAAAAAATCAAATAAGGGACCATTAAAAAACTCTACATTAAAGAGGGCGACCAAGTATAATAATTCCAAAAATTGGCTGACGTTGCCTCCGATAAACAATTCACCTAAATTACCGCCTCAGATTCAGGTATTATCAAAAAAATTCATTATCAATAAGAAGATGTCTGCCAAGTTGGGAGCCTCTTCCTTTAAATTTAAGTCCCCTAAAGTACATCCTCCAATATTAATTCTCAAAATATTCAATCCACAAAAGCTGCTTAACCTACTCAATAGTAAGTTCAAACTACAACATAATCTCAAAAAAGTGAAAATTCATCCCAATTAGCAACACCATTTGTTCGTGGCCTTATAAAAAAACACAACTTGAAGATATAATAAATCAAAGGAACAGGTCTTGAGGGGCGAATTTTGTAATAAGATGTCATGAGAGCTATCGAAGCTAAAAGAGAGCCCAAAAGAGTACCATCGATTCAATTTGGTAAGAAAACGAAATCCCAAGAAGATGAAATGTAAACCAAAATATCGTAAAAGTCTTAGAAATTACCACCTAAAGTATCAGGCTTTTCCCAACGAGGGATCTTTTTGACATAATAATCATCAGAAGTCAAGAAAATGTCTTTATTTGAGAAGGGAATGCAGAAATCAATGACAGTAGCAAATAATATTCCTCATCTTTATTATCATGAGGAAATAGATTTGACTGAGTGCTAAAAGTTACGTAAAACATTAAAGAACAACAACAAAAAAGTGACTGTTATGGGTCTGCTGATAAAAACATTCTCAATGGCTTTGAAAAAGAATCCAAAAATAAATTCAACTTACAACCCATAAAAAAGTGAATTCGAGTACAGAACGCATTACAATCACAACATCAGTTTAGCCATCGACTCACCAAATGGTCTTGTTGTTCCTAACATCAAAAATGTCCAAACTCTTAATTTACTTGATATTCAACAGGAAATTTAAAGACTTAGAAAATTATCGATTGAAGCTAAATTAACTTCAACTTAATTAAATAACGGAACTGTTTGTATTTCAAATATTGGAACTATCGGAGGAATAATGGCAAATCCACTGATTTTGGCTCCTCAAGTCTGTATTGTAGCAATCGGAAAGCTCCAAACAGTTCCAAAATGGAAAAATGATCAATGGGTTCCAAGAAATATCATTAATGTTAGTTTCGGATGCGATCATCGAATAATTGATGGTGCTACTGTTGCTAAATTCTCAAACTAATGGAAAGCTCTTCTCTAAAACCCCTACCTTGCTTTAGCATAAATGATTTGATTTATAATTTATTTTTATCGACCTTTTCTAAGAAACCGATTTTTGATTTGTTTTAGTTTTTACTTTTCTTTTCTTTTTCGACATTTTAGAAAATTAAAAGTCATGGCTTTTTTTTTGTTTTGGATCAACAGATCAATTTCAAGAACAAAATGATAGGATGGTTGAAAAATATTTTAAATTTCCAAAGGATTTGGAGAAAACAAAAGTTTTTAATTTGAAAATTATCAAAATCAAATTTAAAAAAATTAATAACTTTAAATTATAAATTTTCCACAACTTGAAGATATGATAAATCAAAGGAACAGGTCTTGAGGGGCGAATTTTGTAATAAGATGTCATGAGA
>CAZCIV010000577.1:0-1719 GCA_964498595.1 uncultured Flavobacterium sp. | reverse complement strand
AGCTAGAAACGCTATTTAATCCCTCTAACTGGACGAAGAATGTCGCCTGGCAATTCTGACTAACGTTTTTTTAATGTATTTATAATCAATTAATTACAAACCCTAATTCTTCCTTAGTCAAATCGAATTTAGTGATTTGTTTTTTAACTCTCGCAACAAGTTTTAATTTTCTTTTTTCATCCAAAAACACATATTCTGTTGGAGGCTTGTAGTTTGTTCCTTTTACAAGCATGTTCCAAATTATAACGGCTAATTTTCTAGCTAAAGCAGTTACGGCTGTTGCTCGTCCTTTTTTGTAGTTTATTCTTTTGAAAAACTCTACCAGCCATCCTTCTTTGAGATTTCCGATGGCATTGGCTGCATTTCTAAAAGCAATTTTGAGCCTCGAACTTCCTTTTGGAATATGATGTGAGAGTACTTTTCCTCCGCTGATTTTGTTGTTTGGAGCAAGTCTGAGCCAGGCGGTAAATTGCTTGGCAGATGGAAATTTCCGTATTCCTTCCAAGCCTATTTCGCTAATTATTGCCATAATTAAGCCCTCATTTACACCCTCAATAGCCATTAAATCAATTCCCTCAAAATATTGATAAGAAAGTAAATTCAAATCGGTATCCGTCAAACCATTTTTATTTTTGCGCTTGTGCTTTTTTTTTCAATGTAGTGTTGTTTTTTAGCTTCACTTTTATCGACGATATTTTTGAGTAAACTATTGATTTCATTATCTGTTTGTTCAATTTGCTGTTGAATGTATTTGTACGATTCCCATTCTTGCTTGAGGGCGAATAAATAATCTTTTCGTCCATTGTATTGCAATGCTTTGGCGATTTCTGCTTCTGATTTTCGGCAGTTTCCGTGACGAAGTTTTGCGAGTTCTTCACCATTTTCTTCACCATTTACAAAAGCTCCAATGATTGCAGAACCTGTAAGTCCTACAATGTCGCGAACCACAACTTCCAAGCGCATGTTCATCAAACGCAAATACTTTTGCATTCGCTTCACGCATGATGCACTTCTGTTCAGCAAATTCAAGCGATGACGAGAATAAGTTCTTACAGTATCTGTATCCGAATCGGGTAAAAAACTCGCCGAAAGAAGCCCAAGTGAATGTAATTTTTGGATCCATTGACAGTCTTTGATATCCGTCTTTTTTCCTTTGATGTTTTTGGTTTGACGACCATTTACTAAAATCACATCAAAACCTTGTCCCACTAAGGTTGAAAACAAGTTTTGCCAATAAGTTCCTGTACTTTCCATGGCAATGGATGTCACATTTTTACTTTTCAACCATTCACATAAATCCATTTGATCTTGACTGTAAACGCCAAATTCTTTCACATCTTCGGCATTTTGTCCTACTGCAACCCAATGACTGCGACTTCCTATATCAATACCCGCAGCATTTGGATTGACAACTTCTAACGAAATTTGTTTTTCTTCCATAACTAAACTATTGAATTTGAATAAAAAAAAACTCCAAGGGTTGCGTCTTTAGAATTTGGAATTATTCTGATCGGGATTACTGATTATAAACATCGGTATCGCCATTTAACTCTAACACAATGCAACTGAAAAATCACTTGCAATTACACAACCTTACCTTGATTGCGCCAGGGGTTCAAAGACACCATTGCTTAAACCGGTCTTTACAAGGAGCAGGACTAATTTACAAAACTT
This sequence comes from uncultured Flavobacterium sp., assembly GCA_964498595.1. Classification (GTDB taxonomy): domain Bacteria; phylum Bacteroidota; class Bacteroidia; order Flavobacteriales; family Flavobacteriaceae; genus Flavobacterium. Next base: position 45 of record CAZCIV010000577.1, on the reverse strand, counting down.
CTCGTTAGCTATAAAACTCAACTGTTTTTCTATGGTAGGGGGATT
>CAZCIV010000576.1:0-1726 GCA_964498595.1 uncultured Flavobacterium sp. | reverse complement strand
TGTATTGGAAAGAAACAGGCGATATTTCGGTTTGGAAAGGAATTGCTCAAGATGCGTTAATCATGAATATTGATGATTTATTATGTGTTGGTGCAACGGATAACATTTTACTTTCATCAACTATCGGAAGAAACAAAAATCTAATTCCTGGTGAAGTTATTTCCGCTATCATTAATGGAACAGAAGAATTAATTTCGGAATTAAAAAATCACGGAGTTACCATTCATTCAACTGGTGGCGAAACTGCTGATGTGGGCGATTTAGTTCGTACGATTATCGTAGATTCAACCGTGACAGCTCGCATGAAACGTGCTGATGTTATTGATAATGCTAATATTCAAGCGGGAGATGTAATTGTAGGATTGGCTTCTTTTGGTCAAGCTACTTACGAAAAAGAATACAATGGCGGAATGGGAAGCAACGGTTTAACTTCGGCTCGTCATGATGTTTTTGCCAAATATTTAGCGGAAAAATATCCAGAAAGTTTTGATGCTTCGGTTCCTAATGAATTAGTGTATTCAGGTCAAACTAAATTGATAGATACTGTTGAAAATAGTCCAATTGACGCTGGAAAATTAGTGCTTTCTCCAACTAGAACGTATGCGCCAGTAATCAAAAAGATTTTATCAAAATACAATTCAAACGAAATTCACGGAATGGTTCATTGTTCTGGTGGTGCACAAACAAAAGTGCTTCACTTTGTAGATAATGTTCACGTGATTAAAGATAATTTATTTGCAGTTCCACCATTATTTAAACTGATTCAAGAAAATTCTAAAACGGATTGGAAAGAAATGTACCAAGTTTTCAACTGTGGACACCGTATGGAATTATATGTTCCTGCCGAAGTAGCGCAAGATATCATAGAAATTTCAAAATCATTCAACATCGACGCACAAATCGTTGGAAGAGTAGAAAAATCAGATAGTAAGAAATTAACGATTACATCCGAATACGGAACGTTTGAATATTAATCTGTAGAGACAAGTCATGACTTGTCTTTCTGTTTTTAATGAAATTAAAATTTACAACACAACAACAATAAAATGCAACACAACGTATTAATTTTAGATTTCGGTTCGCAATACACCCAATTAATTGCCCGAAGAGTAAGAGAATTAAACATTTTCTGCGAGATTTTTCCATTTGATAAAATTCCAGCAGATTTATCATCATACAAAGCCGTAATCTTAGGCGGAAGCCCATGCTCAGTTCGTTCTGAAGAAGCGCTTCATCCAGATTTATCACAAATCAGAGGAAAATTGCCTTTATTGGCAGTTTGTTACGGAGCACAATATTTAGCCCATTTTTCAGGTGGAGAAGTAGCGGCTTCAAACACTAGAGAATACGGAAGAGCGAATCTTTCATACATCAAAGAAAACGAAGTATTTTTAGAAGGTGTTTCTGAAAATAGCCAAGTTTGGATGAGTCATTCGGATTCAATCAAGAAACTTCCTACTAATGGTGTAATGATTGCCAGCACAAAAGACGTAGAAAACGCAGCATATAAAATTGAAGGCGAAACTACTTATGCAATTCAATTCCACCCAGAAGTTTATCATTCTGTGGATGGAAAACAAATGTTGGAAAATTTCTTAGTGAAAATTGCAAAAGTGCCTCAAAATTTCACACCAAATGCTTTCGTAGAAGAAGTAGTTGCCGAAATGAAAGCTAAAATTGGAAACGATAAAGTAGTTTTAGGACTTTCGGGTGGTGTAGATTCAAC
>CAZCIV010000575.1:0-1733 GCA_964498595.1 uncultured Flavobacterium sp. | reverse complement strand
CGTTTCTTTGATGATTTCTTTAATGCTTAATTTATAAAATGATGACATGTGATTTTATTTTTTACAAAAATACTATTTATCAAGAAATAGAAGATAGAATTTAGAAAATAGATTTTGGGATTTTATTTTAACCACAAGGAACACAAAGAAGGCACTAAGTTCACTAAGATTTTGGATTTTCATGTTTTTTGGAACACAGATTGATAAAATTATTGAAATAGTTATAATCTTTTATGAACTTATTAAAGTAAAACTAAGTTTCACTTTTTATATTCTTATATGACTTTTATGTTTTAATTTACTGACTTTGAATTTTATTTTGAACTTGATTTTTGGACTTGAACTTGCACTTGATTTTGTCTTTCCGAGCTTGCTAGGAATCTCCTATGAAGTAGGCTAATATTTGAGCGAAGCGAAAACAATTGTCCTTGATTTTTGAATTTGTTCTTGAACTTAAAAAAATACTTAAGAATGTTATGCATAAGAAAATTATGCATAAGAAAATTATGCATATATTTGTTATTCAATTTAGGCTTATGAAAAATTCACAATTATACAAAGGCAGTTTAAACACCATCATTATGAAGCTTTTAGAAGAGCAAGGCAGAATGTATGGTTATGAAATTACGCAGAAAGTAAAAGAAATTACCAAAGGCGAATTGAACATTACCGAAGGCGCTTTGTATCCTGCTTTACACAAATTAGAAGCCGAAGGTTTGCTAGATGTTGAGGTGGAAAAAGTAGACAATCGATTAAGAAAATACTATAAACTCACCGAAAAAGGCACTACAGAAACCGTAAACCGTTTGGCTGAATTAGAAGAATTCATCAAAAATATGCAAACGATTGTAAATCCTAAATTGAGTTATTAAGATGAAATTGACAGAAGAACAAATCACCTACATAGAGAACTACATCAAAAGTTTTGACATTAAATATTATGAAGTCTATATGGAAATTTTAGACCACATGATTTTGAGTGTTGAAGCTATTTTGGAAGAAAATAAAGAAATTACTTTTGAAGATGCGGTTTTGAAAGCAAAAGTAGATGGTTTTGGCAAAAAAGGTTTTAGAGGTATGATGGATGAAAGATTGCAACTTGCACAGAAACAAGCAAGAAAGGAGAACAATAAAATGATTAAAGAGTATTTTACATTTCCTAAAATTGTGATGACAATAGCTGTTTTTGTTGGATATTTTTTGTTTTTGATGTTTTCTGACGAACCAAGGAAAGCTCATGCAATTATTTCTACAGCTCTTATGTTTTTTGGGTTTTCCCAGTATTTATACTTCAAAAAATTTCAAAAAATCAAAAATTTTTACATTTTAAAAACTCACATGTTGAATTTTGCTTCAATGCTGTTATTTCCTATTTATCAATTATCTAATACATTTTTAATTTTCGGGAAAGAGTCAATAGACTTTGATCATATTTTAATACGATTATTTATGACAACTGTTTTCACTTTTTTATTGATTTCGCTATTAGTTTACATTGAAATTAGAAAGAAAACTATGGAAGAATTGAAAACTCAAATTTTTGTTTAAGATGATAGTTACGAATGACCAACTTGACTTTATCGACCGCTTTTTAGAACAACACCAACTCGATTTTTTAGATTTCAAGCTAGAGGTAAAAGATCATTTGGCTACTGCTACGGAAGAATTAATGAATGACAAAGAAATTCCTTTTGAAGAAGCATTTCCATTAGCCGCTAAAGCATGGGAAACCG
>CAZCIV010000574.1:0-1737 GCA_964498595.1 uncultured Flavobacterium sp. | reverse complement strand
AAACGGTATTTAAAAAAGGAGGAAGAAATAGAAGAAGTATTGGCCGATGCTTTTTTTACCATATTTACAAAAATCGAACAACTAAAAGAGGATTTGGCTTTTGAAGCTTGGGCGCGAAAAATAACGGTAAATAATTGCCTTTTACAAATTAAAAAAAACATCAACTTTAATTTGTATTTAGAAGATGTAAGCTACAATTCGCAACCCTTAGCAGATGAAGTCACCGATTTAGAAGAAGAAGATTTGCTCAATTTACTCCAGTATATTCCTGATGGATGCCAAACGATTTTTAATTTATTTGTGATTGAAGGTTATTCACACAAAGAAATTGCAGAACAACTTGGCATTAGTGAAGGAACATCGAAATCGCAATTGAATGCGGCGAAAAGTAAATTAAAAGAATTGGTAAGAACTTTTTATTATCAAAAAGCAAAATAGTCATGGGAACAGAAGAAAAATTATATAAAAAAATACAACAAGCTGCCGAAAACGCTGAGCAAAAAGACTTTCCGGGAATGGAGAAGATTTGGGCACGCGTGGAAAACAAACTGGAAACCCAAACGCTTCAAAAGGAGAAACATTTGTGGAAAAAATTAGCGGTTGCAGCATCAATAGTTTTGGTAGGAACGTTAACTTTTTTCTTACTACAAGAAAAAGAAACTATAATTGTTCCTGAAAACACAGTTACTACTATTGATTCATCAAAAAACGTGATTCCAACACCAGAATCGGCTAATGGATTTGTAAATACGACTCCAGAAATTAAAAAAGAAGCCGAACAAATTTTACAACAACAAATCGTAATTCAGAATAACATTGTAATTAACGATACGATCAATTATAAATCGAAAAAAGAAGTTTTGATTCCTACTCCAATTGCTATGGAAGAAGTTAAAGAAATGGCAAAAACGAATTTGATTCCGAGTAACAATAATAACATATCGAATTCAGCTTCAATTAATAATTCAGGCTATTTAGCTAAAGGAAAACGTTATGATGTTACAATGAATTCAGCAGAAACAACTCAAGAAAAAGACAAAAAAATAGTGAATGATGATTTGGTTGTGGTTGATGGGAAATTGAGTAAAAAATCATTAAACAATATCAATCCAGAGGAAATTGAATCGATTATAGAACTAACAGAGCCTGTCTATTTTATTAACGGAGTGGAATATTCAGAAGAGTCACTATTTGGAGAAAATCCAACGAGTCCATATGCGCCATTAAGTAAACAAAAAATTGACACCATCGTTATTTTACAACCTGAAAAAGCCATTCCGATTTATGGAGAAAAAGGAAAAAAAGGAGTTGTGATTATTACAATTAAAAAATAAAGAACTATGAAAAAAATAATTTTAAAGATAGCTTTTTTATTTATTTTTCTTTTAATATTAGGTAGTTGTAAAACACTAAATAGTAATTTTATCACAATAAAAGGAGTTATTTCGGACGAATTGGGACCAATTTCTGGAGCTCAAATAAAAGTACAAGGAAATTCAAATAGTGTAAAAACAGACTTAGATGGAAATTATTTGATTCAAGCAAAAAAAGGTGACACACTTATAGTCAGCTATTCTACTCATGCTTTAAAAAAAGTTAAAATTGAGAACAATAAAATCATTAATATTGTATTAGACGCAGATGAATCTCTTGTAATAACTGTTAAATCAAGTCATATAGAAAGAAATGACATTACTTCAAATCAAACTTCAACTAAAAATTCTCATTTAATAATAG
>CAZCIV010000573.1:0-1745 GCA_964498595.1 uncultured Flavobacterium sp. | reverse complement strand
TTGCCACAACACCACTTCCTCCAAATGTAGGATAACAAACTATCGCAATTTTCATCTATTTAAATTTTTAAAATAAAATTACCACTTCTAACGTTGGCAATTCTAAAACATTTGTTAAAAATTATTTTTTAAAAGCCGCTTCGTAAGTAGCTATCCAATCTTGTACTGTAACTTTTTTTACTAATTCACCAATCAATTCAAACGGAATATTTTCAGGCTTTTTGATGCGCAAACAGCTTTTGCCAATGTCTAATTTTTGTTTAGAATGTTTTGGGTATTCGGTTACAAACCAATCATATAATTCAGGCTTAGCATAAATTCCCATATGATAAAAATTGATGCTATTCTTCTGACTTGCGAATGACATGAATGGTAAAGGCAATTCTGGAGTACAGTGATAACCTGGAGGATAGATTGAATGAGGAACAGAATAACCAATCATACCATAACCAATTCCTTCCTGAAAACCTTCTGGAAGATTTTCTAAAATTATATTTCTTAATTTGTGTAACGCTTCTCTTCTGTCTTCTGGAGCTTCGTTGATGTATTGTTCTACTGTTATTGCTGCTGATGTCATAGTTGTTCTTTTAAAATTAGAATATTAAATTTACAAAAATTACTCAACAATTGCTTCGTAAATTACTTTCTGAATATTCTCTCTGATATTTTCTTTAGATAATTTATTTGCTGCGTTAGAATCTGGATATGTTCTGTTAGATAAGAAAACGTAAACAATTTCTTTTTCTGGGTCAGCCCAAGTCATAGTGCCTGTAAATCCAGTATGACCAAAACTTGTTAAGGAAACGCAACCACATGTTGGACCTTCACTTCCTAATTGCGGTTTATCAAAACCAACTCCTCTTCTATTACCCTCTTTACAAAAATAACAGGTGTTGAACATATTAAACGTGTTTTCAGAAATATAAGTTCTACCCCCATAACTTCCCTTTTGAAGATACATTTGCATCACTTTTGCTACATCTAATGCATTTGCAAACAATCCTGCATGACCAGAAATTCCTCCTTGCATCGCAGCAGCCATATCATGTACATATCCCTGAACTAATTGATGTCTAAAATACGTATCATTTTCCGTTGGAATAATTCTATTCGAATTCATTTTTCGCAATGGATTGTACATAATAGAATTAGCACCTAAAGGCTCGAAAAAATTTGTATGAGCTAATTCTTCAAGTGATTTTTTGCTATGTAATTCTAAATATTCTTTAAAAAGAATGAACGTAAAATCGCTGTATTTGTATTGTTTTTTTGGTAGTAAATCACTTCTTAAAATAGTATTGATAATGGTATCATTATAATCTTTTCTCAAATATAATTTATCGGCTACGTGAATTGGAAAATCATCTGAAAATTCAGTTCTGTAAAAATGCGTACTCGGTCGGTTTAAACTGTCTAAAGTAGCTTTATAAAAAGGAATCCAAGGTTGAAAACGAGCCTGATGTGTTAACATATCTAAAACTGTTGCATTAGCTTTATTAGTGTTTTTAGCTTCAGGCAACATGGTTTTTAATTTCGTTTCCAAAGTTAAATGACCTTGATCAAATTCTTGCATGACATTTGGTAAAGTTGCTACAATTTTTGTCAAAGAAGCAATATCATACACATCCGTATTCGTTACGTTTTGACTTGATTCATAGGTGTGATTTCCAAATGATTTTTGGTAAATAATTTTTCCTTTTCGAGCTACAACCACTTGAAGTCCAGGCGTCATTTTCTTAGAAATA
>CAZCIV010000572.1:0-1745 GCA_964498595.1 uncultured Flavobacterium sp. | reverse complement strand
AAACACCCAAAATCTGAATAACACTATGTTGTTGCTCTAATAACGGATGCAATTCGTTATTAACTTCCTGCATATATCGCATACTTACACAAGCCACTAAAACACCATTCATTTCAAAATTAAAATCAGGCTTAGGCAATTGCAAATCGCCTTGAAAATCATTCCCAATTATCTCCTTAATACAATCACTTATTTCATATTGTTGATTCTCAAAATCAATTTTAGCATACATCAATTGAATTTCAATAAAATGAGCCCCTTTAGGAAAAAACAAATGGCTCCCATCTAGATTATAAAACCTAATTCCTGTTTCCCATTCAAATAAATAACCCATAGCAAAAAAAGAAGCCAAATCTTTCCCTTTAGTCAACAAATAATTAGTCAACAACTCCCTCCCCGATAGCTGTTGCAATCCTACAGCAACACTCCTAGAACCTCTCTCAGAAACCACATCGCTATTCTTAATTTTTGTAAATAAGCTAACAATTCGAGCATGACGATCAGTATCTTTTACCAAAACCAATAACGGAAACAAAGCCTTTTTAAAAAGTTGAACACTTTTCATACAACGACCAAACTCGCTACCATTTTCACGAACCCTAACCATTGAATCTTTTGTCTTAATAGCCCTACCATTAAATCCCCCACCTGCTTTGCGTGCTACCCAAACTCCTTTTCTTTTATAAAAAGTAATACCCATTAATGTTCCCTCAATCTGAACTATCCCTGAAACTTTTGCCATAATAAAATAATTTATAACAAATATAACTATTTTATAATAAGTTTATAGCAACTATATAGTAACTTTATATTAATTTAAATTAATATATTAAGAATACTTTGGCAAAGGCATAAAACAAAAAATCCCAAGACAAAGTCTTAGGATTTCAAATTTTAAAATCTATCTTATTAAAGTACAGACAGGTCGCGACCTGTCCTGAAAATTATTTCACATCCATTAATTCCACGTCAAAAACCAAAGTTGCATCTGGTGGAATAACTCCTCCAGCACCTCTAGAACCGTATCCTAAATAAGATGGAATTACAAAACGAGCTTTATCTCCTACTTTTAAAAGAGCAATACCTTCATCCCAACCTTCGATTACTTGACCAATGCCTAAAGTGAAGTCAATAGGTTGTTTTCTTTTGTATGAAGAATCAAAAACTTGTCCGTTTTCTAATGCTCCTTGATAGTGAACAGATACTTGTTTCCCTTTTTCAGCTTGTTTACCACTTCCTTTTTGGATAATTTGGTAACGTAAACCGCTTTCCGTTTTTTGGAAACCAGCAGCTAATTTTTCTAAAGCTTCCTCTGCTAATCTTTTTTGCTCAGCCATTCTTTTTTCTCTTGAACCTTCAAATGTTCTGAACGCTTCAATAGCATTCCATTTTTGTGCTTCTTCTCCTACTCTTACAATTTCTAATGAATCAATTGTATCGCCTTGCGCAATAGCATTTACCACATTTTGACCTTCTACAACGTGACCAAAAACAGTGTGTTTTCCGTCTAACCAAGCCGTTTCAACATGTGTGATGAAGAATTGAGATCCATTAGTTCCAGGTCCAGCATTAGCCATAGATAAAACTCCAGGCCCATCGTGACGTAAAGTTGGATGAAACTCATCGTCGAAGTTGTAACCAGGACCACCCGTTCCTTGCCCTTGTGGACATCCACCTTGTATCATAAAATCAGGAATTACACGGTGAAATTTTAATCCGTCGTAATAAGGTTTTCCCATTGGACG
>CAZCIV010000571.1:0-1751 GCA_964498595.1 uncultured Flavobacterium sp. | reverse complement strand
AATGAAACAAAAAACAGAAAGATGAAAACAAAAAACAACTCAAAAAGCGTAAAAAAAATATTAATTTTATGCTTCTCGCTAACATTATTAATCTCTACAACTAGTTGTAATAAAAATGATGATAACCCAACTTGTGGATGTAATTCTGATGTTAGAGCAACAATACCAGAATCAGCGAACTTAATTGGACAACTTGTTTACAAAAGACAACTTGACCCAAATGATAACTTTTACAATAACAAATTTTGGATAACTTATGTTGAACCAGATTGTAACAACTGTGTTCATCACATGATTGTTTGTAATGAGAATTTTTTATCATCCTTTAACGATGTTAAAGAATTGCCTATTGGACAATCCATATCTGTGCAATTTTCTGGACATCTAAAAGAAACTTGTACAAAGATATTTTCTCCTGCTGATTTTACTTATGAACACATAACATTAACTAATATTGAAAGACAATGAAAAATTACTTTTTCTTCATTTTTGTAATAATGCCTTTGACATTAATTGCTCAAGAAAAAAATTTCATTTATAAATCAAAATGAAAAAATAGAATTTCAAATATCTAACGAAGAGTTTTTTATAAAATTTGATTCAAAAAATGAAAAACAAATTGAAGAGAATAAAACTATCAACTACACAAAAATTTCAAGTGATTATGGAATTATTAAAATCTCTGAACAAAGAGATAATTTATTTTCAAACAAATCAACAACTGTAAAAAAATTAATAAACCATGAAAACATTAAAGTTGAACCAGTTTTAATTTATAGCGATGGTGTAAAACATATTTGTAATGGTGAGATAATAATTAAAACTTCTGGAGACCTAAATAAAATATTCCATGATTTGAAATTTACATTTATAGAAAATGAATTATTTAAAAATCAATATCTTGTAAAATTTGAAGCACTAAACACATTTGATTTATTTGATTTAATAAAAAACTTGCAAAAAAATAATGAGATAGAATTTATTGAACCAAATTTTACTCGATTATTGAAACCACATACTAATGACCCATTTTTCAGCCAGCAATGGGCAATTAATAACAACGGTCTTCTATGGTCAACAGATGCTGACATGGATGTTGACGATGCTTGGGTTCATTCTACTGGTAATGGAATAAAGGTTGCTATTATAGATGAGGGTGTCGATTTAACTCACCCTGACTTAATTAATAATTTATTGCCTGGATTTGATGCAACTGGAAATAATTCTAACGGAGCACCTAATGCAAATAATAACGATGCTCATGGAACAGCTTGTGCAGGTATTGTCGCAGCTGTTGCTAATAACAATATTGGAATATCAGGAATTGCATACAATTCAAAAATAATTCCAGTTAGAATTGGGTATAGTAATGGTTTGCCACTTTCTGATCAAAATAGAACATGGGTTACAAATAATAATTGGATTGCCAATGGTATTACTTGGGCTGTGCAAAATGGTGCAGATATTTTAAGTAATTCTTGGGGAGGTGGTAGCCCTTCAACTACAATTACAAATGCAATAAATTATGCAGTGAATAGTGGACGTTCAGGCAAAGGATGTACTGTTTTATTTTCAACTGGTAATTATAATACTAATGTTGCATATCCAGCTACACTTTCAAATGTCATTGCAATAGGGGCAAGCTCTCCTTGTGATCAAAGAAAAACTCCATCTTCATGTGATGGCGAAACTTGGTGGGGTAGTAATTTTGGTTCTGCTGTTGATGTAGTTGCACCTGGTGTTAAAATTTA
>CAZCIV010000570.1:0-1752 GCA_964498595.1 uncultured Flavobacterium sp. | reverse complement strand
GAACAAGCTATAATGCCGAATGGTTTAGATGATTGTGGTTGTGCTGAAGAAACGAGTGCTGATTTTAAAATAGAAGAATTTTGGGGTGATATCAATGACTATGATATTCGAACAGAAACTGATACAGCTTACACTGAAAAGAATATTTATTTTACAGCTTATCAAAAAGATGCTATTTACAAATGGTATATTGGAACAGAAATACTTACAGATAGTGTTGTTGGACGTTTTTTTCCGAATAGTGCTGTTGAGAATCAGACAATTCCTATAACTTTGGTTGTAAAAAAGAAACCCAATAAAATTTGTTTTCCAAATGATGATGGGTATGATTCGATTGTGAAATACATTCATTTTGTGAAACTGCCAGATAATACAGGTGCTTTTCAATCTTATCCATTAAATATGGTTGGAACATACAGAGTGAAGATGCCTCATTTGGCAGATAGTCAGAATATCTCAATAAGCTGTTTTATGGATGAATACAACTTAGAACAAATACTAAGTGTGAGTAATTATGATGGTGAAGGAAGTAGTATTAACATTCCAAGCCCTTTTCCGTCTCAAGGATTAAAACTACATAGAAAAAATTATTCAGAAATTCAGATGGGACTTCCAAACAATTTTTTACTAAATTATTTTTATGGTTTTTTGAGAAGAAAAGTAAATACCAACCAATATGAGTTTGATATTACATTCGGAGGTTTGAATAATTCAGATCCAAATTATGTTAAAGCTACTTATTATGGTAGAAAAATTAATTAAACAAATTTTACGAAAATAGTTACATGTTTATGCATGATAATGATATTCTCATTATACAATGCTCAATGCGACAATCAAGTTAGAACAAATCCTACTAATGCAAATAACTTGGCTTTACCAGATTTAACTGGACAGGTAAATTTGCCTAATACTCAAGTGAAACAATTGGTAATTCAATAAACAATGAAAAAGTTATTTTATTTATTTCCTATCCTGGTTTTGTTCGCATGCAACAAGGAAAAACGTTTTTCTAAACGACTCATGAAAAAAGAAAAATGGGAAGTGCAGTCGATCACGCTGAATGGCACGGAATCGCAGTTCACGGGTTTTTGGACTATTTCTCAGGGGGTTGACATTTATGACTCGGTGCCAAGTGCCATTTGGAATTGGAACAATCAAGATGCTGTTGCAAATTGGCAGTTTCAGGACAAGGGAAAATCATTCGTTTTGCAGTACCAACAGCAATGCGCTGAATGTGAAGGCGTTGATCTGGATTCTCTGGATATTTTCACGTTCAATATTTCAGGCAAATACGAAGTGGAAAAACACGGTTTGAATAAAATGATCTTCCGTTCTTCCGCTACAAACGCCTATTCCGGACAAGCAGTTGAAATCTCCCTGAAACGCACGATTGATGGCTAAAACTAAAAATACGTATCTGCAAACGGTACTCAATCACCTAGTTCATTTGGTGTAATTTCAGATGCTAATGGGCAGAGATGAGGACGGGTATTTACTCTACATCAATCAACAAGAAAATATTTTTCGAGTATGTTTGTTTTTGGGGGGGTGAAGGATTGCACCCCGAATGGTCGGGACAGGAATCCAGCGCAGCTAGGGCACACCAACCAATAACAACAAAAGGGAGGCATTTGAATGCTTCCCTTTTTTTCAGTTATGAGAAGTTTACACGTTCTGGCGTACTTGTCCTTTGAGCAATCTACCCCATTTGTTCATCTGGCGCAAAAAAGTTCTATATTTACACCTGTT
>CAZCIV010000569.1:0-1758 GCA_964498595.1 uncultured Flavobacterium sp. | reverse complement strand
TGTCGATGCAGTCGCGCATCGAGGAAGCCACCGCCCAACTGGCTTTCCAGGCCCGCCACGACGCGCTGACCGGGCTGCTCAATCGGCGGGAATTCGAACACCGCCTGGCCAAGGCCCTGGCCAGCGTGCAGGCCGGCGATAACGAATTTGCCGTGCTGTTCCTCGATCTCGACCGTTTCAAGCAGGTCAACGACACCTGCGGCTACCTGGCCGGCGACGAACTGCTGCGCCAGATGGCCCTGCTCTTCCAGGGCCGGCTGCGCGAGGAGGACACCCTGGCCCGCCTGGGCGGCGATGAATTCAGCATCATCCTGGCCAATTGCAGCGGTGCCCGCGCCCGCCAGGTGGCCGAGGACATCTGCGGCCTGGCCGCCGCCTATCGCTTCATCTGGCAGGACAAGGTGTTCGCCATCGGAGCCAGCGTCGGCGTCACGACCGTCAATCGCAAGGTGCACAACATCAACGAAATCCTCGCGGCCGGCGATGCCGCCTGCTATCGCGCCAAGGAAAGCGGCCGCAACCGGGTCTGCGAGCAGGAAGTGACGCCGACGCAGGAAAGGCGCCACGAAACCAGCAACTGGGCCAGCCGGATCGCCGGCGCCCTGAACGAAGATCGCCTGCTGGTCGAGGCCGTGCCCTTGCGCCCGCTGCAGGTGACGACCGGCGGCCATGTCGTCGCACTGACCGCCCGCCTCAACGAACCCGGCCAGCCGCCCGTCACCCTGGCCGCCCTGACCGATGCCGCCGAGCGCTACGAGCTGGCTCCGGCCATCGACCGATGCCTGATCGATGCCGCGATCAGTGCCCTGGCCCGTGCCAAACAGCAGCAACGCAAGCTGTATTGCCTGGTTCCGCTGTCGCGTGGCTCGATCAGCAGTCGCGAGACAGCCGACTACATCGGGCGCAGCCTGGTCAGCCACAACCTGGCCGGCAACCGCCTCTGCTTCGTCTTCTCGGAAGACATCCTGACCCACCACACCAGCCAGGCCATGGAGTTTTCCCGCCAGATGCGCACCCTGGGCTGCGAGATCGGGCTCGAGGATTTTGGCGGTGGGCTCTCGTCATTCAGCCACCTGCGCAGCATTTACCCCAGCCATGTCATTCTCAGCCGCAGCCTGACCCGCGACCTCGGCGGCAACCGCGCCTCGACCGCGCTGCTGCGTGCCGTTCAGGAAATCACCTCGGACCAGCGCATCCATTCCATCGCCGAGGATGTCGACAACCAGGAAACCCTGGAGCAATTGCGCGATCTGGGCATCGACTACGCGCAGGGCAAGGCCGTGGCCCCCAACGAACCCTTCGAAGTGTGGCTCGAAGGCGCCGTGATGCGCACGGCCTGAAAAACGGGATTCGCTCAGTAATCGAGGCGCAGGGTCAGCCACTGGCGGCGGTCGACGATACGCCCGGTGCCATCCGGGTCGGTGCCGCTACCGTCGAAAGTCTTGTATTCGCCGTGCGCACCATTCAGCGATTGCACAACATAGGCCAGTTCGCCCCCAACGCTCCCCAAGCGGAAGGGATAGGCCAGCCGCGCATCGAAGCGCCGGTATTTGGCCGACCAGGAATTCTGCGACCACTTCATCTTGTCCTGCCAGTAGCCGGCCAGCGAGAACTGCAGCTTGTAGGGCAGGGCCTGCATCCAGAGCAGTGAGGTTGCCCGCCGCGGTGTCGAACGCTCGGTGAGTTGTTCGATATTGCTGTAATCCGACGGCCGGCTGAGGGTGCCATTCGGATAAGCCAGGGCTGACGCCAGATAGT
>CAZCIV010000568.1:0-1764 GCA_964498595.1 uncultured Flavobacterium sp. | reverse complement strand
TGTGTTTTCTTTTGAAAGCCATTAAATAAAACCACCAATTTACCTTCATCAAAACAACAAAACAACCTGTAAATATTCGATTTGTGTTCAATTCTTATTTCATAAAGACCATCTGTACCCGTTAAATGTTTTAGAAATTTCTCAGGAACGCGATCCACTTGTTTAATTAATTCTAAAACATATAAAATTTTAGTTTTTACCTTTTCATCTTGGTTTTGGTAAAAGCTAATAAAGTGATGTTCATGAAAAATAATTTTTCTAATCATACCGCAAAGTTATCTTAAAAGTTAACATTTTCCAAATTAATTTTTTATTTATGATAATTAGTTATTGATAATCAAGTAAAAACCCCACAAATCAAATTTGCAGGGTTTTCTATGTTATTATTTTGTCATTCTGAACTTGTTTCAGAATCTAAAAACGAGAAGCTGAAACAAGTTCAGCTTGACAAAAAGGAAAAAAGATTACTTCGTTTTCTTCACGTACTGCGTCAAAATGTAAATACTTTGGTTTTCTACTCTACCTTCAATTAAGTTAGCATCGTCCCAAACTAATTTAATGTTATGCACGGCAGCTCCACGTTTTGCAGTAAAAGTAGCGCCTTTTACATCTAAATCTTTAATCAACACTACCGAGTCGCCATCTTGTAAAACAACGCCATTACTGTCTTTATGTACAATTTTGTTTTCGTCTTCTTCTTCGCCTTCCCCTGTTGCTTTTGCCCATTCTAAAGCTTCTTCATCTAAGTACATCATGTCAAGCAAATCGTTGTTTTTCAAACGCGCTAACATGCGCCAAGATAAAATTTGAACCGGCAAATGTTCGTTCCACATACTTTCTGATAACCCTCTCCAATCGTTTTCATTCATGGTTTCTGGGTTTTCAATTTGGTCTTTTAAATGTTTTGCAACCAAAACCGAATGTTCTAAACTTTCTGCAGTGTGAGGTGGCAACGTATACACAACTAAATCATGTTCGGTACCACTAATTTCGCAAACTGAACCACTGCGGTCTTTCAGTTTTTTTTCTATTACACTCATTTTGAATGGATTTTACGTAAATAAATAATTTGAAGCAAAGGTATAAATTGTAACAAAACAGCATAAAAAAAAGCAACTTTTTTATGAAGTTGCTTTAAAATATATTGTTAAAACTATTCTATAAATTGAATGAAGCACCAAAATGAAATACAAATTGATTGTTGTAATGTTCAAATCCACGAACATCATTATCATATCGTGCTAATGGTGCCGAACCTTCAGCATACAATCCAAAACCATTTGAAAAGAAATAACGAAATCCTAAGTGTGCTCCAAAGTTTCGAGTTCCTAAATTCAAACCCGGATAAATGTCCATTTTTGGATCAAAACCTAAAACACTTCCAATGTTTGCATTAAAACGCGCTTTTATATCGGCTCTGTCTTCAAATGCCGCTTTTTCACCTAAAATTTCATCAGTGTTCAACAAATAAGTTCCCACGAAACCAAAAGACATATTTTCGCCTAAACCAAAATCTACCGTTGAAGTAATACCCGAACCACCATCTTGTAGATTAAGTCCTACTTGAAATTTGGTATCTCCTTTTCCTTTAAACGCTTGTGCATTTGTCATTTGAACTGTAGCAAACATACAAATTACCATTAGAATTTTTTTCATAGCATTCAATTTTTTGATATTTCTACAAAGATATAATTTTTAATTTCTTCCATTTTCGTTCGGATATAACTCAGGTAAAGCATCACTTTGCCAGAATTCTTTGGTATC
>CAZCIV010000567.1:0-1766 GCA_964498595.1 uncultured Flavobacterium sp. | reverse complement strand
TACAATGGTTAAACAACATCGATAAATCTATTACGACAACTTGGTACTATTTAATTGCCGTCTGTGGATTGATATTGAATTTTGTCGTTTTTATGTTTGTCATGAACTAAGGGGTGTGGAGGGTTATTAGTTACGTTTGGAAATTACATTGAACAAAGCATGGAAAATATAGAAAAACATGAGGAAAAGCTTTACGGATCGGATCTGGGAGTTTTTTATAGAAAGTTCTTCACGTTCATTTTTATTTTAATGACCGTTTTACTTCTATTATTCTTACTTCTAAAAGTAAAACTCGGCTTAGTAATTATCATTATTTGTTTTGCCTTTCTACTTGGAATTTATCTTGGGGTCTTATCTGATTTCTACACATTTTATTATGGGAATGAGTTGCTTGTGATTAAAAACGAATTATTTGTTTTCAATAGAGTCAGAAGCGAGTTTACTTTGAAAACAATTCAAAGACTTAACTTTAGATTTGATAACGCCCCACAATACGGCAGAATTCATTTGACATTTTATGGCAACGAACAAGTTGAAAAATTTAAGATTAATTCGACGCTAGAAGACACTGAAGGGCTGCTATCTAAAATTAGTGAATGGAAAATTCCATTGACGTTCAGTAATATTCAAACAAGTGAACAAAGGATATTTGCTCATAAATGGATGAATCAGAAAAATTAATCACATTTGGAAGTACATCTAATAAATAAACAATTTACGGAAACTAACATTCAATTGGCTTTCAATTCTGTTGTATTTATAGGTATATCGATCTTGTTTTTTGTTTCAGGAGATATTGCTTTACAGATTCTTGGTTTTTTGCTGATTGTTTCGCTTTTGTACATGTATTATAGTTCAAAGGAAATTCGATACTGTCTTGGTGAAATAAAAGTATACCGACGCTTTCCAAATAAACACCTCGAGACAATTAAGGTTAATGAAATTCGATCTATTTCAATTGGACACAACAACGCTAGATTTGGCAATCATTTAACTTTACACTTAGTGCAATTGGCCTCTTCGAAAAGGAAGTTGATTTTTCGACCTAAAGAATTTGAATATGCTGAATCAATATTAAAAAGAATAGGTTATCAAGGTCATATTATTAATTCTTTTTGAATGATTTCCTGCTGTGCAAAATTCTCAACCCCTCGCCATCCACACCCCGGCGCAGGGCGATAGCTGCCAGCAATGGCTGTGGCTAATGTGAAGTGCTTGTCTGGAAAAAGCAAGCAACTGAACACCACGGACATGCGTAGCACTAAAGCCCGGAGACGGAATAGGTGCATGATTTTTAGAGATCATCGAACAGGAGATTCAATACTCCCCGCACGATCATTTAGTCAGAAGATCCAGATAAACGGATTGGTTGTCCTTGTTGAGTGTGACGAAATATTGCTTGTCGGCGTATTCCAAATGAACGAAACCGGCTTGATGCAAGGTGTAGATGTGTCGGTGCACAGTCGATTGAGAAAGTCTCAAGGCATTGGCCATGTCGCAATTTCGAAAGGATTTTTGTTGTTGCAGCAGTCGAAGCATTTTTACGCGTGCAGGGTGCGCGAGTGCTCGGTTGAACGTGGCTAGTAAGATCTCTTCGTTGGTGTAAGGTTGATAGTTTGTTGCTCCCATAATTTTGTGTTTTCTTATTTAATTTAGTGGAAAAGTTGATTTCTCGCAACAGATATCGATAATTTTTTGTTTGTAGAATTACAGAATTACAGAATTACAGAATTACAGAATTACAGAATTACAGAATTACAGAATTA
>CAZCIV010000566.1:0-1766 GCA_964498595.1 uncultured Flavobacterium sp. | reverse complement strand
CGGTGTAGGTGGGGCGATAATCGTGGTCGTAAAAGTTGGAAAAAGATCGCATTGCATTCCACACATCAGAATTGTACTGAACCTGTCCAAGCTTAGCCAATCATTAACCAGTGCCAGCATCTTCCGTACTTGTTCTTCAACTTTGTTCATTGTTTCATTTTTTGAGCTCAAAGTTGATGACTTCTAAGAATGCTTACAAGATGCCTGTTGCTGAAGAGTTATGATTTATTCCATGCTGTCATGTGTGGTGTGAGCTGGTTGCTGCAAAGTTGTGTTTTTTGCAATTATTGGAAAATAAAAGCGACGAACAAATTGTACCTCAGGTGTGTTGAAGCTGAAGGCTAAATTATTCAGCAGCAAATCCAATGCATCTTGATCTATCCATGAACTATCTTGCGGATAACAATCAACTCTGAACCGAAATGCACTATCAATTCGATTTGCCTCAATTAGATAACAGCTTTTTGGAGATCCGATAGCCAGTTCCTTTGATTCATCGAATCCTTGATAGTACTGTTTAATGATTTTTGATATTTCACGAACGCGTTCATCAATGCACCGGTTTGGTATATTTCCCTCGAAAATTACTATACGCCTGGTTCCTCCACATCTATATGCCTCGATATCGAAAAGTAAAATGGAGGAGCTGTTTGTAATAAAGTCGTAAAAACTAAAGTCTTCCAGTGAAACAGCTTTTTGAAGTAACTGACTTTGTTGTCTTGGTTTTCTTGATAGCGTACCGCGTATTCTTTGAATGCTGTCCTGATCTTTATAAGTAGTAAACTGAACAGAATTTTCAATTATTGGATTATTTTTCAGAAATTCAACCTTCTGTCCCATACTAAAGACTGTTTCAATATAAAACTGCTTAAAAGATTCTTCTGATGAAGGAAAATCAAGATAGTAATTAACATACAAACTGAACATTAGGTTGGTGTAATCAATATTTAATGTTTTAGTGTTTGTATATCTGTGATAAACAATTCTTGTTAATAAGAATATTGCAATCATTAACAGAATTATTGAGAATAGATTTTTAATTAAAAACTTCTTCATGTCAGTTATTTTTTAAGATCATGAGCATGAATAAAACTCACATATTTGCCCTTATCTGCCTTTGATTTAAATCGAATCTCCACAACAGGGCCTCTCCATCTCGGATCTGAATTCGTCATAATAATTCTTCCTCCAGTTGATAGATCAACCCCAGGAGTATCATCAATCATATCCACAGCAGGCATCATTTCGCTTGGATAGTATTCAATATCAACTGTCAGGTTTTCCTTACCAAGCCATATTTCAACATTTTCAGCAATATAAACATCGCCGTTCTCAACACCAGAAATTGACATAATTACTTGCCATAAAGGTGCATGATTCATGTTTTGGGTATAATTTGCCCAGCTTCGCCGGTGATGAAAAGTGGCTTCCTTTAATTTCTTCTTAATTTCTTCAATTTGTTCAATTGTTAATTTAGTTTTCGAAGGACGGGTCTGTGGGTTGTTAGTTAAATCACTCATGAGTTGTGATCGTGCTTTATTGCTTGCTATAAAGTACTTTTTTAACCTTGGATCAGCAGCTGGATTAGATGCTGCAATCCATTGACTAGTGGTCAACCCATCCGCTCCAACTTCTTCTTCGTCACCAGAAAGGCTAAAATTAACAATTTTTCTCTCAGCATCTTCACCATTCGGTGTTGGCCACATCCCA
Organism: uncultured Flavobacterium sp.; assembly: GCA_964498595.1. GTDB lineage: Bacteria > Bacteroidota > Bacteroidia > Flavobacteriales > Flavobacteriaceae > Flavobacterium. Next base: position 56 of record CAZCIV010000566.1, on the reverse strand, counting down.
TCCGGATCAATAAACCGCACCGGGTTATCCAGTGCATAAGTATATGTACTCCAACG
>CAZCIV010000565.1:0-1767 GCA_964498595.1 uncultured Flavobacterium sp. | reverse complement strand
GGTTACGATTACAGCTTTAAGAACTCGGCAAGGTTTTTTGACCAATAAAGAAGGAAAAGCAATCATTAGCTTGTCCAGATCGTCTGATTTTGAACTTGTTCATTCCTTTTATAAAAAATTAATTATAAAATTTTCTGCTTTAGACAAAAAAGAAAATATAGTTTACCTAGAACCTTTAACACAGGAACTAGAGGAATATATCATCACAAAAGATCATCCTCAAGAAATTTTAAAGCGGATTATTGAAAATTCAAAGCACAAAATGACTATTCCTATAAGTTTGAAAGTGTATTTGCACGAATTTTATAAACGCGATAATCAAATTGTATTTTTTAATGACGGTTTAATTAATTTTCAAATTTTAGGAAATGAAAAGAATATAAAAACCGATATTTTAGTCGAACAAAATCGCGCTTTTGGTGTTTTAGATGGCGATATTGGTGCAGACGTTTTGGGATATGATTTGAATAACATCATCGAAAATTATTACCAGTTTAAATATCTGGATGAAGTTCTGGATGCTCGAGCTAAAAAACTCTATGATTTTTCGGTAAAAACTTATCCTTCAAATGATGATTATTTGGTTATAAAAGTTGTTCCTTTTCAAGAGGCTAAAGGCATATTGTCTAATTTTTATATAATTTATGATAGTAATAAAAAGCTAATTATAGAAGTGGGTTCTTTTGTTACTTCAGACCGACTTCAAGCTTACAAAGAGAGTATGTTTGCTTCGAGAAAAGTCTACAAATTAGAGTTTAAAAACACTTTTAGACAAGAAGGAAATTATTATTATTTAGCTAATTCCAAAGAAGTAATTGGTTTTGAAAAATATTATAAAAAGAAATCCAGACGTATTGAAGTAAAAAATCACATGGTAATTACCGATTTTAATAAAAAAACCTTTGAATATGGAGATAAAAACATATTTAAAGGAAAATCACTTATCAATAAGCAGACTTCTTTTTTTACAGATTATTGGGATGTAGAATCAGGATTTGTATCAACTCCAGAAGAAAAAGCAATCATTGAGCAGTTAAGTAAAGGTATTGATGATGTTCAAAATGAAGAAGAAAACCCAAACGAATAGTTGACCAATCGTAATTTTATTCAAATTATTTAATACTTTGATACTAATTTGGATTAAAGTATATTTGCGCACTTTTAAAATAATATTAACTAGTAATTTAAAGTCCCCTTTTGGGATTTAGGGCTTATGAAAGCAGGAATTGTAGGATTACCAAATGTTGGAAAATCAACTTTATTTAATTGTTTGTCAAACGCTAAAGCGCAAAGTGCTAACTTTCCATTTTGTACCATAGAACCCAATATAGGGGTAGTAAACGTTCCAGATCCGCGTATTGCTCGTTTAGAGGAATTGGTAAAACCTGAGCGTGTTCAAATGGCAACGGTAGATATCGTAGATATTGCAGGTTTGGTAAAAGGAGCAAGTAAAGGAGAAGGTTTAGGAAATCAATTCTTAGGAAACATTAGAGAATGTAATGCAATTATTCATGTTTTACGTTGTTTTGATAACGATAATATTGTTCACGTTGATGGAAATGTAAATCCAATTCGCGATAAAGAAACCATCGATATCGAATTGCAATTAAAAGACTTAGAAACCGTTGAAAAACGTTTGGAAAAAACCAATCGTGCTGCTAAAACGGGTAACAAAGAAGCACAAGCTGAAAAAGCTTTGTTAGATAGAATTCGCGAAACTTTATTAGCTGGAAAATCAGCTCGTACGGTAGTTCCTCAAAATCAAGA
>CAZCIV010000564.1:0-1785 GCA_964498595.1 uncultured Flavobacterium sp. | reverse complement strand
GTCTTTAACTGTAGCATTAAAACCAACACCAGACAATTGTTTGTCTGTGGGAGTGATTTTTGTAGTTTCTCCCAAAATATCCAACACTTTGCGATGTTCAGCTAATTCAGATTTTAAGTTTTCAGTATGAAAACTTCTGATTGGTACTAATGTATGACATTTTTCCAACATAAAGAAATAATGTTTATTTCCTACTTTGTTTTCACCCCAATAATTAGGAGATAAACAAACTAGGTTAACATTATGAAATTCATTTGTTTGTAAACCATAAATTTCTTTGGTACCAATGGAGCTTTCTAATGCTGGTTTAATAGTGAAGTCCCCGTATTCATCCAAGAAAACATCTGCGACAATGACCTTTGAAGTAACAGGCCTGGGGTAATTGAATTGATGAATTTCTCCATTGAATTCGATTTCAGCTGTAAACCCTTTTGAGTTTCTGGGTGAGAACGGGTCAACAAAGAAATGATATTTACCTGGCTTCATTTTCGACTTATCATCCCATACGATATTCTCAACAATGTTTTTGTAATTAAAATATGAGGGATCAGTAATATCAACATCCAAAATTCCTGACATCGCAGTTTTAATTCCTCCGCGATCTTTACGGTGGCCAGTATCATAACCAATACGATTACCATTCGGTTCAACAGCCCAAGCATCCAAATCTGAATTATCTGAAGGGTCGTTTTCAGCCCACATAATAGAAAAACGTAATACGCCATTGATATTCCCGCCTTTTGTTTTTACGGCTTCTTTGATCATTGATTTACCAGCAAGGTTTCCTTTGTACGTCCAACTGAAATTGTTATCCCATTTGAAAAGTTTTTTTGATTCCTTATCATTTGAGGTTGTTAAAGTAACCAGATTTCCTTCATGGCGATTTTCCAAAAATAATTCAACCTTTGTACACGTAGGTAAGATATCAGACATGAATTTTTCAATTGAAACTTCCTCAATGTTTTCCAGCTCACTTCTTTTGTGTCTGGTGCTGGGAGTTTTTATTGTATCGAAAATTGATACTGATGGAATTGACCCATCACCGGCATTAAAATGAAGAATTTCACTTGCTTTAATATCATCAAGAATTGCCGCCCTTCTGTTAAACGATTCAACATAACCATTTTCAGTTACAAAGGTTTCTGCCAATTTAATCTGTGTTTTGGTAATTGGAGCTACTGCTTTCATATAGTTAGCAGGATCAACTCTTTTATTCCAAGTAACACAAGCTTGATTAAGTTCAGCACCTTCGGCCAATTCAGTGCACAATACACCAATCAATTCATTTCTGAATCTAGCATATGGATTTTTGTAAGAGTTTATCCAACACCAGACAATTTTTTTGTTTTCAGGTACTTCATCGTACCATCTTTTAAGTTCTGCAAACTTTTTGATTTTATCAAGATAAGTTTGACCATTTAACAAACTGTTTTGATTTATTAGGTCAATGACTAATAAAAGAGTATCCAAAGGAATCTCCCTCATACCTCTTTCAAAAACAGAAAAGTCATCTCTTAAATTACCTATTAAACTATCAACAGATTCATTACCAAAATGGATAAAATCTTTTTTAATAATTAAAAATAGATGATCAAACACAATAGTTTCATTAGGCTTTACAATTCCAAACTTTTCAGATTCTTCTTTAGTGTATCTTTTAATGTTTTTATCAACACCAAGTTTAAATTTTTGGGCTTTAGAATTAGTTTTTTCATAATTTGCAACATTGAGAAATAAAAAAGTTTCTATAAAGACACTTTTAATTGGAGCATTTCTTAATAATAC
>CAZCIV010000563.1:0-1787 GCA_964498595.1 uncultured Flavobacterium sp. | reverse complement strand
ATAAAAATCCTGCTTCATCTTCCCAGAATCCGCAGGATTAAAAAACAAACTAACCAACCAATTATTATTTATCTTTCTTTGTTTCTAAAGTTTCTTTTTTGATTTCTTTCACGTCATCAGCTGTCATTTTTGCTTTAGAACCATCTTTTCTGTAGTAGTAATAGTCTTCATCACTTCCGTAATCATCGTCGTAATCGTCTCCGTAACTATAGCCTCCGTTACCTCCAGCATAATGAGAGCCTCTAGGGTTGTAGAAATAACCGCTGTTAGCGTGGTTGATAAAACCAAATACATCTACAATTCGACCTCTTCTGTCGTATATAATTCGCATGTTTCCAACTCTTGTTACCGCAAAACTATTGTAAGTCATATAAATCGTTCCAATACGTTTTACTCTTCCAAAAGCATCGTAGTTGATGTACACATTTCCTACACGTCTCACTCTACCAAAGTTATCGTGTTCTACACGAACGCCTCTTTCAGATGAGCCATAATAACCTCTAGTTCCAGGAGCGCCATTGGTTCCGTTTACATGATATCTTGGTCCTGATGGTCTTGTGTTGAAGTCAAATTCACCATTTGGAAACAACATAAACTCAATTCCGCGTTCTCTGAAGATAATAGGTTCTGCATCTCGATAATCGATGTAATACCCTCTTCTGTTTGTGTTGTCAGAAAAAACAGGGTTTTCTGACGCATAAGCCATACTTCCTACCAGTATGAAGCTGGCTACTACTAAAAGTGTAATTTTTTTCATGATACAACAATTTAAAAGTTTTCGCAACTTCATTTTAAAATTCGTTTCTAAAACGGTTGCTTGATTAGGGAATTCCAATTGCTGTGCCAAACTCAAAAAAAGTGTTGTAAACGATTTGTTAATGAGTTGTTATCGAATAAAAAATGCTCAGTAATTTACTGAGCATTAGATTTTTAAGTATAGTTTTGTTAACGTCCTTTTTGTAATTCTTCTAGCATTTCCATGTATTGTTCTTGAAGCTCAACATCTTTTCCGGTTACTTTTAAATAAATGTAAAGCAAAACAAAGATAGCACTGATTGCAAAACTTACAATATTGACAATTTTCCAAGTTTTCATGTTACCTGGTAAAAATTCATCTGGATTTGATATTAATAATTTTTCGGATTTATTGGCAAAATAAATACCAAGCCCAGAAAGGAGCAAGCCTAAAAATCCATTTGTGCAACAACATCCAATGAAAGAAATCAATCCTAAGATCATTACAGCTTGTTCGTTTGGTAATTTTTGTTTTTCCATAATTTTAGTTTAGTTGGTTATACATTTTGATAAGGTATGAAGTTATAATAACAACTCCGTTTATAATTGCCAAAATTGAAATCGATTTTGTGTAGTTTCTAGATTTGTCTAAAAAGTGTAGACCTAATACAATAAAGAAAAGCGCTAATGTATAAATAGCAGGAAACATTTTAAAGGCTTCCCAAAATTCTCCTTCTAATAAAAAAGCAATGGCTCTTTGTGTACCACAACCTGGACATTCAACTCCAAAAAGTTGTTTGTTCATACAAGGTAACATGTGTTCTTCCATTTTACTTTTTTTGTGGTTAAAATTTGTTTCACAAGTTTACAAAAAAAAGTTCAAAATCAAATACTAATTTTAAAAACACTACTTTTGAAAACTTAATTTAAAGTAAAAATTATGAAGCAATTTTTATACATTTTGATGTTTGCTGCAGTTGGAATTTTTGCCATGATGGAACAATCAAAACCAGCTCCAAATCGATTTATTATGATAGGAGCAATGGCTGTTT
>CAZCIV010000562.1:0-1794 GCA_964498595.1 uncultured Flavobacterium sp. | reverse complement strand
TAATTAATCTTTACATTTGGTTCCTGAAATTACAAAATAATCAAACATTACATCTAAATAATATGGATTTTAAATTAACCGAAGAGCATTTAATGATTCAGCAAGCTGCTAGAGATTTTGCTCAAACAGAATTATTACCTGGAGTTATTGAAAGAGATGAACATTCAAAATTCCCAACAGAACAAGTAAAAATGATGGGAGAACTTGGGTTCTTAGGAATGATGGTTGATCCAAAATACGGTGGTGCTGGATTAGATAGTTTATCATATGTTTTAGCAATGGAAGAAATTGCTAAAGTTGATGCTTCTGCAGCGGTTATCATGTCAGTAAATAACTCATTAGTTTGTGCTGGTTTAGAAAAATATGGTTCAGAAGAACAAAAAGTAAAATACTTAACGCCGTTAGCTAAAGGTGAAGTAATTGGAGCTTTTTGTTTATCAGAACCAGAAGCAGGTTCAGATGCAACATCGCAAAGAACAACTGCTATCGATATGGGAGACCATTATTTAGTAAACGGAACTAAAAACTGGATTACGAATGGAGGAACAGCTTCTACGTATTTAGTAATTGCTCAAACTGATGCTTCAAAAGGACACAAAGGAATTAACGTTCTTATCGTGGAAAAAGGAATGCCAGGATTTGAAGTAGGTCCAAAAGAAAAGAAGATGGGAATCCGTGGATCTGATACACACACTTTATTATTTAATGATGTAAAAGTTCCTAAAGAAAATAGAATTGGTGCAGACGGATTTGGTTTTGCTTTCGCGATGTCAACATTAAACGGAGGAAGAATTGGAATTGCATCTCAAGCTTTAGGTATTGCGCAAGGTGCTTACGAATTAGCATTAAAATATTCGCAAGAGCGTGTTGCCTTCGGAAAACCAATTTTTAATCACCAAGCTATTGCTTTCAAATTAGCGGATATGCACGTAAAAATCACATGTGCTAGATTGTTAATTCACAAAGCAGCTACCGAAAAAGATAATGGTGAAGATATTGCACATTCTGGTGCTATGGCTAAATTATACGCTTCAGAAATTGCACTAGAAGTAGCAAACGAAGCCGTACAAATTCACGGTGGAAATGGTTACGTAAGCGAGTACCACGTAGAAAGAATGATGCGTGATGCAAAAATCACTCAAATTTACGAAGGAACTTCAGAAATTCAAAGAATTGTAATTTCGAGAGGTTTAGTGAAATAGTCTAAAATAAATAATTTACTAAAGGAGTTCAACTTAACTGCTGAACTCCTTTTTTTATTATCTTTAAAATAAAAATGCTATTTGAAAATTGGAAAGAAAATCTAGAACCCTTAATTGATAAATACAAAGGAAGAAAGCATCCTTTACACTATAACAACACTTATCAATTACTGATAATGGTGATTTTATCTGCTCAAGATTCTGATGCGAATATTAACAATATCACTATTCCTTTTTTTGAAAAATATTCAAATCTGGAAAGTATATCAAATTCAAACATCGAAGAGATAACTCCATACTTTACAAAAGTTAAAAATTATCAAACTAAAACAACTTGGATATTTGAATTAGCTAAACTTCTAAAAACGGATAATAATATTCCCATAAATTTAACCGAATTAATTGCTTTGAAAGGTATTGGAAGAAAATCTGCAAATGTAATCTTGAGAGAAACCAATCAAAAAGCAGAAGGAATTATAGTTGATTTACATGTTATTAAAGTTGCACCAAGAATTGGCTTAACACCAAAATATGAAGATGGAAATAAAATCGAAAAACTATTAATGCAACAACTCCCTTATGAAATTTGGAA
>CAZCIV010000561.1:0-1795 GCA_964498595.1 uncultured Flavobacterium sp. | reverse complement strand
AACGAATGCAAAAGCTAAACTTAACTACAGCGGTCTAAAAATTCCCTTCATTTTTCAATTAATTAATTTCAGTTATTGGACTGATGTGTTTTGTATTTGTTACAGTTGTGATTCTTTTTAACATTATTTTAGAATGTCTTCGCATTTGAAAACCTCTTTCAAACGAACTCCTTTTTCGGTTCGCTCTACTGTAATAATTTCATTATGTGCGTCGTGCTCTAAAAATAGATAATAATTATTGTCAGCCGCAGCGTTCATGAATTTAGCTTTCTCGTCTAATGTCAATAAAGGTCTTGTGTCGTAACCCATTACGTAAGGAATAGGAATATGACCAGCAGTAGCTAATAAATCGGCACAAAAAACGATGGTTTTTCCGTTGTAGTTGATATGAGGTAACATTTGTTTTTCGGTATGACCATCAGCGTAAAAAATGTCAAAACCTAATTCAGTTGAAAACCCAAAATCACTATCTGGGCGATTTATGAAATGCAATTGTCCACTTTCTTGCATTGGAAATAAATTCTCGTGTAAGAAAGAGGCTTTTTCACGCGCATTTGGTTCTGTTGCCCATTTCCAATGGTTTTCATTGGTCCAAAATTTGGCATTTTTAAATGCGACTTCGTAACCGGTTTTGTCTTTGTTCCAATTTACACTTCCACCACAATGGTCGAAATGTAAATGCGTCATAAAAACATCCGTTATATCATCGCGATGAAAACCAGCATTTTTTAATGATTTATCTAATGAATGGTCGCCCCATAACGAATAATATCCAAAGAATTTATCCGATTGTTTGTTTCCCATTCCAGTATCAATCAACGTTAATCGATTACCATCTTCAATTAATAAGCATCTAGCAGCAATATCAATCAAATTGTTTCCGTCAGCCGGATTGGTTTTATTCCAAATGGTTTTTGGTACCACACCAAACATAGCCCCGCCATCTAATTTAAAATTTCCCGCTTCTATTGGATAAAGTTTCATAATTGGTTCAATTTTTTGCCAAATTACAAAAAATACTATAAACAGAAACTATCTACCTATAAGTTATAAAAATGTTAGCATTTCTTGTAAAAAGTTTTTTATGATGTATCTTTGTCGTTAATTTAGACAAAATCAAAATAGCTATGATTAAAGTGTCAGATACAGCAAGTAAAAAAATCATCGAAATGATGCAAGATGATGGTTTTGATGCAGCCAAAGATTACGTTAGAGTGGGCGTAAAGAGTGGAGGTTGCTCGGGTTTGTCATATGAGTTAAAATTTGACAACCAAATAGGAGAAAACGATAAAATATTTGAAGATAATAATGTAAGAATTGCTGTTGAAAAGAAGAGTTTTCTTTACTTGGCAGGAACTGTATTAGAGTTTTCAGGTGGTTTAAACGGAAAAGGATTTGTTTTTAATAATCCAAATGCACAAAGAACATGTGGATGTGGGGAGAGTTTCTCTCTATAAATCAAAAAATATGAGCAAATATACTGAGGACGACTTAAAAGTCGAATTAGAAAATAAAGAATACGAATACGGATTTTACACCGAATTAGATTCAGAAACGTTTCCTGTTGGGTTAAATGAAGATATCGTTCGTGCCATTTCCAAGAAAAAAGACGAGCCAGAATGGATGACCGAATGGCGTTTGGAAGCTTTTCGTGTTTGGCAAGAAATGGAAGAACCAGAATGGGCCAACGTAAATTACGAAAAACCAGATTTTCAAGCGATTTCGTATTATTCGGCACCCAAAAAAGCCGATCCAAATAAAAAATTAGAAGACGTTGACCCAGAACTTTTGGCGA
>CAZCIV010000560.1:545-1799 GCA_964498595.1 uncultured Flavobacterium sp. | reverse complement strand
GGTATGAACTTATTGGTTGAAGATTGGGGTGGAAAATATCAATCTCAAGACATTTCAGCTAAATTTGGGCAAGGAGTGCCTGAATTATTAGAAAAAGTATTGTTAGAGGCTGAAATTTTAGAATTGAAAGCCAATCCAAATAAACCGGCTTTAGGAACTGTAGTGGAAGCTCAGTTGGATAAAGGTAGAGGTTATGTTTCAACTATTTTGGTTCAAGCAGGAACACTTCGCATTGGAGATTATGTATTGGCTGGAAAAAATCATGGTAAAATTAGAGCCATGTTTGATGAAAGAGGTCACCAAATTAAAACGGCTGGTCCATCAACTCCAGTATCTGTCTTAGGATTGGATGGCGCTCCCACTGCAGGTGATAAGTTCAATGTTTATGAAGACGAAAGAGAAGCAAAACAAATTGCGGCTAAACGTACTCAATTACAACGTGAGCAATCGGTTCGTACTCAAAAACATATTACGCTTGCCGAAATTGGTCGTCGTATCGCATTAGGACAGTTTAAAGAATTAAATATTATCCTTAAAGGAGATGTGGACGGTTCCGTAGAAGCATTATCGGATTCATTCTCTAAATTATCTACAGAAGAAATTCAAATCAATATCATTCATAAAGGAGTTGGAGCAATTACGGAATCTGACGTATTGTTAGCTTCTGCTTCTGATGCGATTATTATTGGATTTAATGTTCGTCCTCAAGGGAATGCAAAACAATTAGCAGAAAAAGAAGAAATCGATATCCGTAATTACTCAATTATTTACGATGCAATTGATGACTTAAAAGATGCAATGGAAGGAATGTTGTCTCCAGAAATGAAAGAAGAGATTACTGGTACTGCTGAAATTAGAGAATTGTTTAAAGTTTCTAAAGTGGGAACAATTGCTGGATGTATGGTTACTGATGGTAAAATCTTCAGAAATTCTAAAATACGTTTAATTAGAGAGGGCGTTGTAATTTATACAGGTGAATTAGCTACTTTAAAACGTTTCAAAGATGATGTGAAAGAAGTTTCTAAAGGATACGACTGTGGTATGCAAATTAAAAATTACAACGATATTCGTGAGTATGACTTAATTGAAGGATTCCACGAAGTTGAAGTAAAGAAAAAATTGAAATAATCTTAATTAGATGTAATAAAAAATTCAACTAAAACTAGATCATCGATTAAACATATAGAAGAAGTTCAACAAGAACTAGTAAAAAGAACTTGGTTGTCATTATTAGATAGACCATTTCCTAATAGA
>CAZCIV010000560.1:0-535 GCA_964498595.1 uncultured Flavobacterium sp. | reverse complement strand
AATAAGAATGGCATTTTTGTTTTCGATTATTTTTTTTAATTTGAAGGTTTTATGATTAATGCAGTTGGATATTTTTTTCTAATGTCTATCATGGCTTTTTCAACTTCAATTCTAGATTTAAAATTTCCAATCCATACTTTATAATTTGGACTATTAAATATAATAGTTCCATCTAAGTCTTTAAATTCTTTTTTAAATTCTTGTAATTTCTTTTTTGATTCTTCACTGTTGCCATAAAAGATTTGAATTTTATAACCTTCATTTAAGAATAATCCAGTGTTTAACTTTCTTTTTTCTTTCAATAATTGGTCAATTTTTGGATCAACAGTTATATTAGTTTTTACATCTTGTCCATTTGATTTTAAACATAAAATAGAAGATATAATAAAGAAGTACAATAAGTTATGTTTTGATAAATTTTTCATATACAAATGATTTTAATACAAAAATACAATTTAAGACGAGAATAAGTTGCTTTAATATTATTTAGAACAAATATAAATTACATTTTAAGACAATATTAAGGTTTTAATAA
>CAZCIV010000559.1:0-1805 GCA_964498595.1 uncultured Flavobacterium sp. | reverse complement strand
CAAAAAATGCAAAAGTTGTTTACGTCATGAACGTTAAATTATGGCAGGTAACGTTTCGCGGCTACACGTCCGTTGCGGCAATTTACTGAAAAAGTCAAAGCGAAAGAGAATTTTCCCTAACTGAGTAGTTTCTGCGGAACGAAATCTAGCAATGGCGTGTAGCCGCTGTTGTAGGATGGCGAAAATGGCATTTTCCCAAAATGCCGCGCGTAGCGCTCTTTTACACAAGTTTTTTTCCTCGCTTTCCTACAACGTTTTGCAGCTACCCGAAGGTGGCGATTTCGAAGCACTTCACTGTCAGCCAAGCACAAACTTTGATAGAAGTACAAAGCTTGATTTAACCACTGAACCGCCACTTTTGGGTAGGTGCTGTTAGGTGCTGGCTTTCTTATTTTGGTCATAAATATGTCTTGCGTTTATTTCTTTGTCAGGATACATAGTTTCTTTAGAAATGTTTACTTCACTAAGTTTATTAATGATGTAATCTGCCAATTCTTTGTTTATGTTATAGCACTCACAAAATCTGTAATCATCAGGTTCACTTTCAAGTTTTGCTTCACTATATTGTTCATTTCCTACTACTTCTAATGGTTTAGAGTAATGTGCATTCCAAGTAAAAACTCCCTCTTGTTTTCTAATATTCTCGCTGTTGGTCAATGAAAAAGCAATTCCTGAGTCAAAGTCTTTGTCACTAAAGAAACTAAGCGGAATATTTATCATATGCTCAATCTTTGTCATATGTTTTATTAAACCTGCTCCATTCAGTCTTTTTTTGTCAAAAAAACTTCTTTCTTTAAAATGGGTCTCCATTTCCTTTTGTTGTTCTTCATCTTTAGCAATTTGAGCTATTAAACCAAGCTTCAACTGTTCTCCAACAGTTTGTAAACTTTCATTTAACAAGGTTCTCATTCCACCATTGTCAAAATGCTCTTCATCTATAAAATAAACACTAAAGTATTTGTCAATTTCTCTAGGGCTTTCATATACTTCTAGACCGTCAACGCCAAAGAAGATAGCTGCTTTAAAATTATAGGTCCAATCTAATAAAGGGGTTGGGCAGTTATGATGTTGTAAGTAACCTAAAACTGAAATATCATTCAATGAGTCAATGTTTATTTCTTTTAAAATTTCCGAAATCTGCTTTTCATATTCCGTGCGTCCGTTTTCAATAATTTTCTTTAAGAATGCAGGATATTCTTCACCATTTTCATTCATTTTTTCCCAAATCCAAAAGCGTTGTAAAGTGCTATAAAGTCTCCACTTTGCTTCTCGTTGACCCCGAAATAAAATCGTTCTAGTGTTTTCAAATTTTTCAAATAGTTCATCAACCTGCTCTTTTGTTTCAATTTTATGTTGGTCAAAAAAAGTGCTTTTCTGTATAAAGGAACCATATTCAGCGATTATGTTGTCAGAATGTATTGGTGGCAAAGAATGCGAATGCAAAATTGTTAGCATAAAAGCATTTAGTCTTGGTGTAATTGTTTCTGGAATTGCTTTACCGTGAATATCAAACTTTACATTAATCATATCTTGAAGTAAATCAACATCAAATATCTTTTCAACTCCACCTGTCCTAAGATACTCGTTGGTAAGTTGAATTTTTATGTCAAGATTGGAAATTTCTCTCATCTGTTGGTTTTTAAGCTTGCACCTAACGTTTCGCGGCTACACGTCCGTTGCGGCAATTTACAGAAAAAGTCGAAGCGAAAGAGAATTTTCCCAAACTGAGTAGTTTCTGCGGAAGGAAAAACCAGCAATGGCGTGTAGCCGCTGTTGTGCGACGGCCGTTTTTTTAATTTGAAAAC
>CAZCIV010000558.1:0-1816 GCA_964498595.1 uncultured Flavobacterium sp. | reverse complement strand
CTGGTGGAAAAGTAATTCAAGAATTACAAAAAGCTACTGGAACTACTATCGTAATTAACGAAGTTGACGAACAAGGAGTGGTTGAAATCTTAGGAACTAACCAAGAAGGAATCGATGCGGTATTAGCAAAAATTGATTCTATTATTTTCAAACCAGAAATAGGTGAAGCATACGAAGTTAAAGTAATTAAAATGTTAGATTTTGGAGCTGTTGTAGAATATACTAAAGCACCTGGAAACGAAGTTTTATTACACGTATCAGAATTGGCTTGGGAAAGAACTGAAAACGTTACAGACGTAGTAAATATGGGAGATGTGTTCATGGTAAAATACTTAGGTATTGATCCTAAAACACGAAAAGAAAAAGTGTCAAGAAAAGCACTTTTACCTCGACCTCTTAGAGAAGAGAAACCAATTGAAAAAAAGGATAAACCACAAGGTTAATACTTTATTATTAGTTCGTATAAAACCCTAATTCAATTTGAATTAGGGTTTTTTTTTACATCTTCACACAACCTTTTTATTTTTTTGAGACTATTAGTTATAACTCAAAAAAAAAAAAGATGAAAAAATTTAATTTACTATTTATTTCAGTTTTATTTATTTCAACAATTTCTTGTAGTAATGACGAGGGAAACAACCCTAGTAAACTTAAGATAATTAACGAATCTTCATCAAACAATAACGAAGCCACTTTTACATCTATAACAATCAAGGGAAGTATAATTGAAACCAACTCAAACTCAATTTCCTCACGCGGCATCTGTTGGAGTAAAACCCCTAATCCAACTATCAACAACAACATCTTAACACTTGAGTCAAATATTATAAACAATGAAATTTCAAATTTATCCGTCAATACAATGTATTATTTTAGAATATTTGCCATTGTAAACAACAAAATTATCTATGGAGAAAATATTAGCTCATCAACACTGTCACTAGAAAATTCTAAATGGAGATTTGCAACCTATTACCCTGAAGGAGCATTTTCATCTGGAACAACTATTGAGTCAACGGTAAATTTTTATGCTGACAGGACAACAAAATTTGATGAAATTGGCATTGGTCAAGGTGTATTTATTACTTATGGAAGTTGGTCTTTGAATGACAATTTTTTAACTTATATTTGGGAAGGAAACAACCCTAATACGTCGACTTATGTCTATACAGGCACTATTAATGGTATGACAATCCAAGGAACTTTTACACATCCAAGTACTCCAGGAACATGGACTGCTACACTAACAGACTAAAATAAATAAAACACACGTATACAGTAGTATAAATTGGATATAGAAAATCTTATAAAATCCTGCATTAAGCAAAATAGACAAGCACAAGAGGAATTATACCATTTGTATAAAAAAACTCTTTTTGTGTTGAGTTTAAAGTATTGTGCAAATGAGTCTGAAGCAGAAGATAATCTTCATAATTCATTTATAGAAATTTTTACACATATTAAAAACTTTGACAACAAAGGCTCTTTTGAAGGCTGGATGAAACGTATTACTATTAATAAAGCAATTGACAGCTATAAAAAGAAATATCAGCTTATCCCTATAAAAGATGAATTCATCCAAGAAACAAGTATTGATGAAGACGATCTTGAATTTTCATTAGATTATATTTTATCTTTAATACAAGAACTGCCTCATCAATATCGATTGGTTTTTAGTTTGTATGAATTAGATGATTATTCTCATAAAGAAATTGCAAAAATGTTATCAATTTCAGAAAATACTTCAAAATCAAACCTACACAGAGCAAAAGTTATTTTGAAAGAAAAAATAAAATCAAAAAATTCATTCCATAAT
>CAZCIV010000557.1:0-1826 GCA_964498595.1 uncultured Flavobacterium sp. | reverse complement strand
TGTTGTTTATGATATTTTTCAAGATACAAGAGGTTTTATTTGGATAGCTACAGATGAAGGATTAATAAAATATAATGGTTATGATTTTAAATCATATTCACATCATGACCTGCATTCAAAAGCTGGCTCTAATATTAAAGAAGATAATTTAGGTAGAGTTTGGTACCAAACTTTTGATGGTTATTTCTTTTACACCGAAAATAATAATTTAAAACAATTAAATTCTACTGAAAGTTCAGGTTTTAAATCCTATGCGATAAGTAAAGATTATTTATTTAAGGTTGTGGATCAAGGAATTGAGCAAATTAATTTAAAAACACTAAAACAAGATCTTTTAATTAAAGGAAATTACTTTGTTTTTTGTCAAATTTTAGACGACTGGTTATATTATGGTGATAAAACTATTTATCGCTATCATCTTAAAAAGAAAACTACCGAAAAAATCGTCAGTCTTCAAAACGATTTTAAATCACTAGTTACTTTTGCTAATGATAAATGTATTGCTATTGCCGATAGAAGCCAGCTTAAAACACCTTTTATTATAATAAACACATCAGGAATTGTTATTAAAAAAACTTTGACATTACCAGAAACACTTCAAAACGTTTATTTACTAAATGATGAAATTTGGTGTTTGACCAAAAATGGTATTTACCGATTTGACTATCAATTGAAACCAAAGAATGATTTTCATTTTCTAATAGGTAAGAATGCATCGAGTTTTACAAAAGATTTCAATAACTTTATTTGGATTGGATCACCAACAAGTGGAATTTATGTCATTAAAGATTTATTGAGCAAAGAATTTTCATTACCTAATGACGATTTTTCGAGTATTTCACAAAAAAACGGAATCATTTACACAGGAACAAACAGTGGTAAAATCTATAAACATTCTACTAATCTCGAGGGCAAACTCTTTTTTGACACTAAAGAAAATAATCACATTTTATTCTTAGACTTTAATTCATTTACCAATTGGAATTTCTTTACTGGAAACGGATTTTATGCACAAGATATTTCGAAAAATAAATTGTATCGAAACTATACTTCAGTAAAAGATATAGTAAAGATTAATGATACTTTAGTTGGAATTGCATCGACTGGTTATGCCGGAAAAGCAGACTTACAAACCATCATTAAAGAAGAAGTTAACCGACACAATACCATAGAAAATTTAAGAGCTAAATCATGTGCCTATTCCTCTAATAGCCAAACTCTTTTTGTAGCAACAAACAAAGGTTTGTATTGTATTGACAAACAAAATTCTGTAACTAAAATTCTTTTTAACAATCAAGATATTTATGCAAATAAAGTTGCTTTTGCTAATGATACTTTGTGGGGTTTAACTAACGATGGAAAAGCATTTTACAAAACGAAAAACAACATAAACTTTATAAACGAAAAAATTGATTTTAGAAACATAAAAGTCTATCAAAATCGTTTTTATTTATCTTCTAAAAATGCTATTTATAAGTTACAAAAAAGCAAAATACAGAAACTAAATAGTATTAGTGCTACGTATTCAATTATTGATTTTGAAATTGTAAACAGTCAACTGTTTTTAATAACCAATAAAAAGCTGATTCAAATACCATTAGAAAACAACATTCAGTTCAAAGAATTGCCTAAAATTAACATTAATAGCATCAGTTTTAACGATAAAATATTTCCAATTACGGAATTTAGAAAAATCCCATATAATTTTAATTCTGTTACTATAAATTTTGATATCATTAATTTCGATTTTTTAAACGAATATGACTTCTATTATTACATTAATGGCAAAGCTTTTAAATTTAATGCAAATGCAGAATCTATTGTTT
>CAZCIV010000556.1:0-1827 GCA_964498595.1 uncultured Flavobacterium sp. | reverse complement strand
CATTTTCAATTGCATTGGACAGAAAAATGGTCGGATAAATGGATTTCAAATGCAGTATTACATTACACCATAGGAAAAGGTTATTTCGAGCAATACAAAGAAGACGAAGATTTAACCGATTATAATTTGCCTGCTTTTAACGGAAATTCAATTTCTGATTTGGTAAGAAAACGTTGGTTAGATAATGATTTCTTTGGAGCTACTTTTTCATTAAACTATAGAGATGAAAAGACCGATTTGTTATTTGGAGGAGCAGCCAATCGCTATTTAGGATTGCATTATGGAGAAGTAGTTTGGACACAAAATTATATTCCAAATCCAAATCGCTATTATGATAATTATGGAAACAAAGATGATGTAAATTTCTATACAAAAGCATCATACAACGTAACTAACAAGTTGAATTTATTCGCCGATTTACAATACAGAATGGTTTTTTATGATGCAACAAGTGTAAAATTTGATGCCGTTAATGACACCTTCAGATTTTTCAATCCAAAAGCGGGTTTAAATTTTAAATTAGATGATAAAAACGCATTTTATGGTTATTTTGGAATTGCTAATAAAGAACCACGACGAGATGATTACGAAAGTGGTGCCGTCAAACCTGAGCGATTGTTTGATTATGAATTGGGATGGAAATACAATTCTAAAAAAGTAAAATTAGCTGCAAATGCATTTTATATGCGCTATAACAATCAATTGGTTATGACAGGAGCACTAAACGATGTAGGTTCGCCAATTTTTACAAACAGTGGAAAAAGTTACAGATTAGGTTTAGAAGTAGAATCAACAATTGCTTTAACAAATAAATTAATTTTAAACCCGAATTTCACATTAAGTCAAAATAAGAATGAGGATTTTTATTATGAAATTAATGGAGTTGTTCAGAATTTAGGAAATACCAATATTGCCTATTCTCCTGATTTTATTTTTGGAAACAGACTTTCCTATTTGCCTGTTAAAGGTTTGCAATTGTCATTGTTGTCAAAGTTTGTTGGAGAACAATATATGGGAAATATCGATTCAGAAAATTCTATATTGGATAGTTATTTCATTAATGATTTTAATGCTTCTTACGATTGGCAAATCAATAAAGGAATTAAATCGATTGTTTTTTCAGCATTGGTAAATAATGTTTTTGATGTAAAATATGAATCGAACGGGTATTTCTATACGTATGATGATGATTCCTCAGGTAGTACAATTACTTATGGAGGCGCGGGTTATTATCCTCAAGCAGGAATTAATTTTCTTCTTGGGTTGAGTTTAAAATTTTAGTTAAATTAATTTAAGTTGAAAAAAGCCTGAAAGTTCAAATTTTCAGGTTTTTTTATTAGTTGTATACGCGAAGCGAAACGTCACTTATTTGTTCTACTCGATAACGTTTCATGGGATATTGCATGCCTTGAGACTGCCCTGAAAATAAACTATAGCGTTTGTTGTCACATGAACAAATTGCATCAATACCGCTTAATGTCATGGTAGAACAAGAGGCTAAAGCTTGATTGGGACAAGCTGCATCATAGGCTACATATCCACTACCTGTATTAAAAACTATAATTCCTCGAATACCTTGTCCGGCTGAATTAATATATACGGCGTTAGCAGGACTTAATAAATTACTAAATTGAGGTAAACTCATATTTATGTTTAAGTTCACAGGGTAATTTGGTAAATACGGGTTGTTATTTTGAAAATCTTCTTTATCACATCCAAAAAATAAGGAGATAAATAGAATATAAATATAGTTTTTCATGCCGTTTTTTATTTTCATTTGTAAAACAAATTTAATTAATTACTTTTGACTAAACATTACGTTATTAC
>CAZCIV010000555.1:0-1839 GCA_964498595.1 uncultured Flavobacterium sp. | reverse complement strand
TAGATGGAATCAAAGAAACTACTTCCATTAGTCGCTACAATGGAAAAGATGGGATCGGTTTACTATTGAAAAAACAAGGCGATGCAAATGCAGTAGATGTTTCGAAAGCAGTTCGCGAGAAATTTCAATCCATTGAACAACAAAATGTCAGTTCGGGAGTGAAATTTATCATTGCAGATGATAGCACCGACAATACGATTGCAGCCGTTAATTCCGTAGTTTTCGATTTGATTTTGGCGGTGTTATTGGTTTCGTTGGTAATGCTATTATTCCTCAGAAGCTTTAGAAATTCATTAATCGTTTTGGTTGCAATTCCAACTTCTTTAATTACCGCTTTTGCTGTGATGTGGCTTTTGGGTTACACCTTAAACTTAATGACCTTGCTGGCAATGTCTTTAATCATTGGTATTTTAGTTGATGATGCTACTGTAGTTTTGGAAAACATTCAAAAGCACTTAGATAAAGGAAAAGACAAACGAACCGCTGCAATGGATGGTCGTATGGAAATTGGCTTTGCGGCATTGTCAATTACATTAGTTGACGTAGTGGTATTTTTACCAATTCTTTTTTTACAAGTGTTTGTTGCAGATATGCTCAAACAATTTTCGGTAGTTGTAGTAACTTCAACACTCACCAGTTTATTGGTTGGTTTTACTCTTACACCTTGGTTGGCTTCACGTATAGGTAAAAAAGAAGATTTGCAACCCACCAATTTTTTCAATCGCTTTTTACTTTGGTTTGAAGTTCAATTAGAAAACTTTAATGAATGGTATGGTCGAAGATTAGAATGGGTTTTGAGCCATAAATTAGCTTTTACAGGTATCGTTATTGTGCTTTTTGCAATGACTTTAGGAATTATGAAACAAGGGATTATTGGTAAAGAACTTATTTCAACTGGTGACCAAGGGAAATTTCGAATGGCATTGGAGCTTGATAAATCTACTTCTATTCAGCAAAATAACTTAATTGCAAAAAAAATTGAAACATATATCATTCAACAACCCGAAGTAGCAACGGTATTCAGCAACATTGGCGGACCAAGCACAGGCATTGGAAGTTTGGGTGTAGGTTCAGCAAATAAAACTGAATTTACAATTCAACTAAAATCCAAAAAGGAATTGAATAATCTGCCTACCGAAACATTTATGAAAAATCTTCGGGAAGAACTAAAGTCAAAATTTCCGAGTATCAATTATTCAATGGCAGCTTTAGGTCTGATACCTCGTTCGGCTCCAATTGAAATTACATTAAGCGGTAGCAGTTTGAATTTGGTGATGAAAACAGGTAATGAACTTAAAACGGTAATCGAAAAAATTCCCGGCGCGGATAACGTTCGCTTATCGGTTGAAGCAGGTAGTCCCGAGTACAAAATAATTCCAGACAAAGATAAAATGCAACGACTAGGTTTAACAACTGCCTTTGTTGGTTTGAACCTAAGAACTGCCTTTACAGGAAATGATGATGCAAGCCTTACTGAAAACGGAACGGAGTATCCTGTACGAATTTGGTTAAACGATTTTAGCAGACGAAATTTTGAAGATGTTCAACAACTTTCTATTATTAATCCTATGGGAATGCCAATGGAGGTTTCACAATTTGCAACTGTTGTGCAAGGTAATTCTCCATCCTTATTGGAACGTAAAGACCGACAACCATCCGTTACACTTACAGCAGATGCCTTAGGCAGACCATCCGGAACTGTAGCAGACGATGTAGTAGCATATCTCAAAGAAAATCCATTGCCAAACGGCATACAAATGACTTGGGGAAGCGACATCAAAAGACAGAATGATAGTTTTGGAGCATTGGGTTCCGTATTGCTCATTTCGTTTTTGTTGA
>CAZCIV010000554.1:0-1847 GCA_964498595.1 uncultured Flavobacterium sp. | reverse complement strand
GTGTTTGCGCCATGCATCACCGGGCATTTTCCTTTTTTTTGGTTTTCCATTTTTTAAATTTTGATTCTACTTGTCGGATTAATATTGATAATGAGTAGCTTATACAAGAAAGAAGTAATGAAACTTTAGAAAATAATGAGACTTTCCATATTTATATCTTATCTTGTCTTTTTTGCCAATCAAACTTAGAACAAAAATATATTAAAATATTTCTATATAAAAAATATTTCAATTGATTATTTCTATAATTTATAGACGATATAGATCATTTAATTGAAACGATAACCATGTTGAAATTGAATCAGCTTTGGTGCTACGACAATAGCTTAAAGAAGTCCTTAATGATTGTATTTGCCTAAAGTAAGTCCGTCAATTTCGAGCGATTAAAAAACACCTGCTTATCAACTGATTAACAGATATAAGTCCGGAATTTCTTTGAACTTTTTTGAAAACAACTGTACTTTCAATACTGAAGAGAATATCTGTTTAACAAAAACTCAAGATTGAAAAAATGGAGAATCTCTATTCGAAGATCTCGAAATAAACATACATCTCAACCCGTACCGCTTGCCCCCAAAATTTTACAGGTTTAAGACCTTCTATCGACAAATAAGTCTTCCTTATATCTTCACAGAAGCTTTGAAAATCAGGAAAGCTGTTATTGAAGTATTCATCTTGAACTACATTGGCACTGGTTATTGCACCGTTTGTATCCATCTGGATTTCAACCACCACCTTCTTCCTATCCGTATCCCATAGACTAGGATACTTTTTTGTGAGGTAAGAAGCCGTACGTATCATATAAGAATTGAAATGCTTCTTTATGTTACCGGTTAAATCATAGTCATGGATATAATTAAAAACCTTTCCAACACTATCCACATATCCTGATGCAACGATAGATGACCCAATAGGCTTAGGTAAAAAAACAAGACGTTTGTCAAATATCACCACATAATGCCAATAAGTGTTTTTCATGTCATGATAATTGAATACAGTTTCTTTGTCAAACTTCAGTTTTCCTGCAATCTGATAGTACCTGTATTTTTGACCTTGAGGAACCTGATTCTCAGATGCGTCGTAATAAAATGTGTCAATTTGGTCATAACAATTTGAATTGAAGAGCAAATATGCCCCCGTGTCACTCCAATTTATACCAGCTATGGATAAATCAGCACAATAACCAGATGAATCATTCATCAATAAACGCGCATGTGCACGATTGAAAAAAATATCTCCATTTGTGCTTCTTGGAGCGCAAATTGTATATAAAGAATCAGCAAGGTGATAATTTCCATTGCTAAATGCTAAGTTCGCTTCGTCAAGCAGTCGAATGTAGTTATGAGTCTGTCCGTAAGTTGATGATAATATCAGATTGAATAGCAGCAAAATAAGCAATATTTTCTTTTTCATGACAAAGGCTCTTCTATATGATTTAGTAAATCATCTATTGCAAATGAAGGGTCATTATTCTTGCGATAAAGGTAAGCGAAGTAACTAAATACTTGATTCTAGAATGTTACTTTTTGAAAAAATCGTTTAAATACGGACAAATAGCAAAGCCTTTCGGTTGGTCAATTTGTGCTTTTTGGATTGTAAAAAATCATAGGTATTGCATGAAGTTTGAAACCTGATTTTTAACATCAGGAAGCAAAGACAAACATAGTCAACGGTATAGGGGTTAATGGGATTATTGCATCATTCTTTCGCGAATGATTTACTAATCACCTTGTGGCCTGCACATGCATCCAGTCGTAGTTTTTGGAACGGCCAAGGCTGGTCCAGCCTTGGCTTTCCCAAATTTCCCACCATTTGTCGTAGTCGTTTTTGGCAAATGAGGCCCTGTC
>CAZCIV010000553.1:0-1850 GCA_964498595.1 uncultured Flavobacterium sp. | reverse complement strand
TAATTTCGGTTTTGATAAAGCTTTTTACGATTTCTTTCTCGATGTCTTTTACCAACAACATTTTGAATAATTTCACAGTAGCCAAAGCATCTCCACTAGCACGATGTCTGTCTGCCATAGGAATTCCTAATGAACGCACCAGCTTACCCAAACTATACGATTCTTGACCCGGAATTAACTTTTTTGCTAATTCTACCGTGCATAGCGTTTGTTTTTTGAAATCAAAACCTAAACGTCTAAATTCTGTTTTTAAAATACGATAATCGAATGAAGCATTATGAGCTACGATAACACATCCTTCAGTGATTTCGATAATTCTTTTTGCCACTTCATAGAATTTGGGAGCACTTCTAAGCATAGCATTATTAATCCCAGTTAACTTCACAACGAAAGGTTGGATTGGTTTTTCGGGATTTACAAGGCTAATGAATTGGTCCACAACCTCATGACCATCGAATTTATAAATGGCGATTTCGGTAATACCTTCTTCATTGTATTGTCCTCCAGTGGTTTCTATGTCGATTATTGCGTACAAAATAGTTTACAGTGTTCAGTCTCGGTTTTCAGTTAATTGGCACATTGACAAATTGCCTTATTGATAATTTCTCGTTCCAAAGATACTACTTCCAATTCGAACCATCGTACTTCCGCATGAAATTGCAAGTTGATAATCGCCCGACATGCCCATGGAAAGAGTGTTCAGTTGACAATGTTCAGTGTTCAGTTTTTTATATTTATCAAAAATTGTTTTTAGATGTTTGAATTCTTTTTCAATTTGGTTTTGGTTTTCTGTGAAGGTTGCCATTCCCATTAAGCCAACGATTCTTATGTTTTTAAAATTCTCTTTGTCATGCTGAACTTGTTTCAGCATCTCTTCCAATTCTTGTTCGTCTAACCCAAATTTACTTTCTTCTTCCGCAATGTAAACTTGTAATAAACAATCAATCACACGATTATTTTTAGCCGCTTGTTTGTTGATTTCTTGCAGTAATTTCAAACTATCAACACCATGAATCAAACTCACGTAAGGCGCCATGTATTTGACTTTATTCGTTTGCACGTGACCAATCATGTGCCATTCAATGTCTTTTGGCATGACTTCCCATTTTTCGGTCATTTCTTGGATTTTGTTTTCTCCAAAAATGCGTTGGCCAGCATCATACGCTTCCATTAAATCCGCTACGGGTTTGGTTTTTGAAACCGCTACTAAGGTAACGTGTTCTGGAAGTTGGGATTTTATGTTATCGAGGTTTTTTGAGATTGACATTATTCAGTCTTTTTATTGTTTAGATAATCAATTAATAAAGAATTTAGTTTGTTTCTAAGTTTTATTGAAAATGGATTTTCAATTTCTTTGAAAGAATGAATTTTATTTTCATTCAAATTAGTTTCAAAGCTTTCTTCAATTTTAGTTTTTATATCTATTTTTGTAACGTAAATGTTTATTAAGATTGGGTTATCATTAGAAAAATAGAATTCGAAGAAATAATTTAATTTTGTCTCTTTATCACTAGAATTTTCTTCGTATGTTGAATATACTAATTTATCATTAGAAAAAATCTCTGTACTATTGAAACCTCCAATTGTTTTTTTGTTTTTTTTTATAACTCCACTTGATTGAATCTTGTTTTTTGAAGTTTTAGCAATACTGTCAATTTTATGAATAGTTAATTCTATCTCTTGCGAAAAACTAAAGTTAACAAACAATAAAAAGAATATTATTTTTTTCATTTTATGAGATTTCTCCTTCGTCGAAATGACAAAATTGTTTTATAACTTAAAACCAAACTTACAACTCATACACCACCAAACCACTTCTAAACTTTGGTTCGATATACGTTGATTTTGGA
>CAZCIV010000552.1:0-1850 GCA_964498595.1 uncultured Flavobacterium sp. | reverse complement strand
AAAATTGAAGATTTGTGCTTCGATTGCCCCACCATCGCAAAGCCCCAAAACGTTATAGGGCATTTGTATGACGACACAGAAGCACACCGCAATAACGAGAAAAAAATGAAAAAAGGACTTTTACTCACATTGACAATTTTGGCGACAAATTTTGTTTACAGTCAAAACTGTAGTTGTTCCGACATATTTGTTTGGCTTAAAGAAACTATTGAAAAGAATGATGCAGGTTTTCAATATGTAATTGACCTAAAAGGAGAAGCAGAGTATAAAAAACATTCTGACAGTTACATAGAAAGGGTAAAGTCAATAACAGACAAAAACGAATGTGCCGAGACACTTGCCGACTGGTTGAGATTTTTCCGTAAAGGGCATTTATGGTTTGGGGTAAACTTTGACAAAAACCTTAAAGACAACTCTAATCAAGCTGACATTGAAAAAATTAAAATACAGTTTAAAAATTGGGAAACATACCCTTATCAAGAAAAAGAATTTAACGCATACATTTCAAAAATTAAAGAAACCGGACTTGAAGGTATTTGGACAACTCCGCCATATACAATTGGAGTGCGAAAAGTAAAAAATGAGTATATTGGTTTCATTATAGAAGCTGACGGAATTTACTGGAGTAAATCACAGGTAAAATTCAAAATCAAGGACGAGAATGGCAAGTTGACAGCAACGTATTATATGCAAGACCATTCCGCGAAAGAAATGAAAGATGTAGCGTTGCTTGGAAACAATTATCTGCAAATGGATTGGGTTACACTCAAAAGGGTAAAACCGACATTCCCTGCTGACAAATCTCTTGATATGTATTTTAAGTTTCTAACGACAGACATTCCGATTTTTGAAAAATTGAATGATAATACTGCAATACTTCGCATACCCTCATTTTCACATTCAGAAAAGAAACTGATTGACAGCGTAATTGATGCTAACAGAAACATCATTTTAAGCACAGAAAACCTAATAATTGATTTAAGATATAACGGTGGCGGGAGTGATGAAAGTTTTGAAAAACTATTGCCAATAATTTATACAAATCCTATCAGGACAGTAGGAGTTGAACTGTTATCAACACCGTTAAACAATCAGCGAATGGTTGATTTTATGAGCGACCCTGACTTTTCAGAAGAAGATAAAAAATGGGCAAAAGACGCTTTAGAAAAATTGAATAAGCATATTGGCGAATTTGTTAATATTGACAGCACAAACGTGACAATAGAAACTTATGATACAATTTATCCATATCCCAAAAATGTTGGAATTATTATTAACGAAGGAAACGGAAGCACGACAGAGCAGTTTCTTTTAGCAGCCAAACAAAGTAAGAAAGTAAAATTATTCGGAACAACCACCAAAGGCGTTCTTGACATTTCAAATATGTATTTTATAAACTCACCTTGCAATGACTATAAATTGGGGTACAGCTTATCAAGAAGCAAACGCATACCTGACTTTACCATTGACGACAAAGGTATTCAACCCGACTACTACATTGACAAGACAATTTCTAAATACGACTGGATTGACTTTGTAAATAAAATTTTGAGCAACCAATGACACGACAAACAAGAACAACGCCCTATAACAGCACCTACCCAAAAGTGGCGGTTCAGTGGTTAAATCAAACTTTGTGCTTCTATCAAAGTTTCTGCTTGGTTTACAGTGAAGTGCTCCGAAATCGCCACCTTCGGGTATCTGCAAAACGTTATGGGTAAGTGCAACACCGCGCGAACCGCAAGGAATCCCACCGGATGCTTTTTTGGGCGACTTCCACCCTTTCGCTGTGTTTAATTAAAGAATTTGTTACACCCGTTATGACGTGCTGTGTATGCAGGATGTTTATG
>CAZCIV010000551.1:0-1855 GCA_964498595.1 uncultured Flavobacterium sp. | reverse complement strand
TTTTTAAGTTGTTTTATGAGAGGGTTCATTCTTTGTACGGTGTTGGTTTATGCTTCTGACTAACGTTTTTATAATCGATTTAAAATCAAATAGTTAAAAATCCTAACTCTTCCTTAGTCAAATCAAATTTAGTGATTTGTTTTTTAACTCTCGCAACAAGTTTTAACTTTCTTTTTTCATCCAAAAATAGGTAATCTGTTGGTGGTTTGTATGATTGATATTTCACAAGCATGTTCCAAATTATAACGGCTAATTTTCTAGCTAGAGCAGTTACTGCTGTTGCTCTTCCTTTTTTGTAGTTTATCCTTTTGAAAAACTCTACTAGCCAACCTTCTTTTAAATTTCCGATGGCATTGGCTGTATTTCGAAATGCTATTTTTAGCCGTGAACTTCCTTTGGGAATGTGATGAGAAAGTACTTTTCCTCCACTGATCTTGTTGTTTGGTGCTAGTCTAAGCCATGCTGTAAATTGTTTTGCTGTTGGAAATTTCCGTATTCCCTCTAAGCCAATTTCGCTTATTATTGCCATGATTAATCCTTCATTTACTCCTTCGATTGCCATTAAATCTATACCTTCAAAATATTGATATGCAAGTAGATTTAAGTCCGTGTTTGCTAATCCATTCTTGTTTTTACGCTTGTGCTTTTTTTTTCAATGTAGTGTTGTTTTTTGTCGTCACTTTTATCTACGATATACTTGAGTAAATCATTGATTTCATTGTCGGTTTGGTTAATCTGCTTTTGGATATATTGGTATGTTTCCCACTCTTGTTTGAGTGCAAACAAATAATCTTTCCTTCCATTATATTGCAATGCTTTGGCTATTTCAGCTTCTGATTTTCGGCAGTTTCCGTGTCGTAATTTGGCTAACTCATTTCCATCACATTCTCCTTTCACAAAAGCTTCTATAATACTAGAACCAGTAAGTCCAACTATATCATTCACCACAACCTCTAAACGCATGTTCATTAAGCGTAAATACTTTTGCATTCGCTTTGTACATGATGCGCTTCTGTTCAATAAATTAAGCCGATGACGAGAATAAGTCCTCACTGTATCTGTATCAGAATCGGGTAAAAAGCTTGCAGTAAGTAGTCCGAGTGAATGCAGTTTTTGTATCCATTGACAATCTTTGATATCGGTCTTTTTTCCTTTGATGTTTTTGGTTTGACGGCCATTTACTAAAATCACATCAAATCCTTGACCTACCAAAGTTGAAAATAAGTTTTGCCAATAAGTTCCTGTACTTTCCATAGCAATCGATGTCACATGTTTACCCTTAAGCCATTCACATAAATCCATTTGGTCTTGACTGTAAACACCAAATTCTTTTACATCTTCGGCATTTTGTCCAACTGCAACCCAATGACTACGGCTTCCAATGTCAATACCAGCAGCATTTGGATTTACAACTTCTAATGAAATTTGTTTCTTTTCCATAACACTAATTTTGAAATAAAAAAAAACTCCAAGGGTTGCGTCTTTAGAATTTGGAATTATTCTGATCGGGATTACTGATTGAAAACATCAGTATCGCCATTTAACTCTAACACAATGCAAACAATAAAATCACTTGCAATTACACAACCTTACCTTGATTGCGCCAGGGGTTCTAGGACACCATTGCTTAAACCGGTCTTTACTAGGAGTACTGCTAATTTACAAAACTTTTCGTTAGCCTCGCTACTCAACTGGGGCGCCATGGTAGGTGGATTGCAGCTAACGGTCGAGTGTATGTGCCGTAAGGGATTGCGGGCTACTTTCCTGTCCACCGACACGAAAGTTTGAGCGGGCTACAATGCTTGAATACCCACTGAAACCCTTATGGCATATACACTTTGTTAGCGTTTCGTTG
>CAZCIV010000550.1:0-1856 GCA_964498595.1 uncultured Flavobacterium sp. | reverse complement strand
GTGCAATACTGTGTAAAGCTTTTTCATCCTCTTCTCCAAATCGAATTTGGGAACTAAAATTTTGCACTTTATTGAAATTGATATTTTTATTACACATATCCATTAAAAGCTCACGTGCCTCAAAAGAATCAAATTCACCGTCAATCAAATTAATTTTCTTCATGGTTTCCATACGTAATGTCTGTTAAACTGTTAATCAATCGAATCATAAAAAGCAAAATCAAAATTACCAGTCCCACATAGAGTTCTTGGTAAATAATGTTTGTTGCTGTCATCATTTTAAATATCAAAAACGACTCTGAAATGACGCATAAAATAAGTATTAACTGTAATGTTATTTTTCTCATAACTCATTCATTATTGGCCTTGTCCCATCGAGTAGGCCTTTTTTCCATTGAATTGATACAGATTTTCAGTTTTGATGACATCGATACCTAAATCAATAGCTTTACCTAACAAGGAAACAATGATACTATTCTCAAGTGGCAAATTCGATTGAAAACGACATCTCCAATGATCCGTACAAAATGTTTCTGAAAAGCCATTTGGCCAAACTTTAACTCCTCTGTTAGAGATCATTACCAAGTCCATAGTTTCTGAAGTTAATGGTTTTAATTTTTGAGCTAATATTTCGACATCTAAACCCGCCCAGTGAACAAACAAATCCACTCCTAATAATTCCTTTTGAGATGCTTCTTTTCTCTTATATTCAGGCAATTGAATAACAGAATTTTTGGGAGGTGTTACCACTTTCAATAGTTTGGGTAGTTTGTCAAAATTTGCAATTTCTGCATCAGCAAATTCAGATGTACCTACCATTTTTTTGCTCAACTCATCATTGTAAATATCCGCTGTATGAATTCCCTCTTCTAATGTATTTAACCAAGCATTTTGAATTTTTGTTGCTTCATTAGCATAACCCAAATGATATAACATGGCAATTGCAGCTTGAAGTAATCCAGAAGGGTTTGCAATGTTTTGTCCTGCAATATCAGGAGCAGAACCATGAATGGCTTCAAACATTGAGCATTCGTTTCCAATGTTAACAGAACCCGCTAATCCTACCGAACCTGCTATTTGTGCTGCAACATCGGAAATAATATCTCCATATAAGTTGGATGTTACAATTACGTCAAACTTCTCAGGATGGTCTGCTAAATAAGCTGTTCCAATATCAATAATCATATGATTCGCCTCAATATTGGGATATTCCATTGCGATTTCTTTAAATACTTGGTGAAACAAACCATCCGTTTGCTTCATAATGTTGTCCTTACTGAAACAGGTTACTTTTTTACGACCATAATTTTGAGCATATTCAAAAGCATAACGAATGATTTTTTCACATCCTGGGCGACTAATCAATTTCAAACATTGTACTACTTCGTCAGTTTGTTGATGTTCGATACCTGCATACAAATCTTCCTCATTTTCACGAACGATAACAACATCTAAATTGGGAAAATTAGTTGCAACAAAAGGATGTAACGAAACACAAGGTCTAATATTAGCAAACAAACCTAAGGCTTTACGCATCGTAACATTTAAACTCTTGTACCCTCCACCTTGAGGAGTGGTAATAGGAGCTTTAAGCAAAACTTTGTTTCTTCGAATCACATCCCATGAAGCATCAGAAATACCAGAAGTGTTTCCAGAAAGATACACCTTCTCTCCTATTTCAATTTCTTCAAATTCGATGGGCACATTCGATTTTTTAATTATCTTTAGTACCGCTTCCATAATTTCTGGACCAATACCATCTCCTTTAGCAATTGTTACCTTTTTCATGATTTGATTATTTTTATGCAAATTTCAGCACTTTATTTCATATATTTTTATTTATATTTGCTATGTAT
>CAZCIV010000549.1:0-1876 GCA_964498595.1 uncultured Flavobacterium sp. | reverse complement strand
AGAATCCAAACGATGCAAAAATTATTGTTCAAAAAGTAATTTTAGCAGCTCAAGCACGTCATGCTGCTAAGAAAGCTCGTGAAATGGTACAACGTAAAACCGTTATGGGCGGTGGAGGTTTACCTGGTAAATTATCCGATTGTTCGGAACAAGATCCAGCAAGATGTGAAATTTTCCTTGTTGAGGGAGATTCGGCAGGTGGAACTGCGAAACAAGGTCGTGATAGAGCATTTCAAGCGATTTTACCTTTACGTGGTAAGATTTTGAATGTAGAAAAAGCAATGCAACACAAAGTGTTTGAAAATGAAGAGATTCGTAATATTTTCACTGCTCTTGGGGTAACTGTTGGAACAGAGGAAGATAGTAAAGCACTGAATTTGTCAAAATTAAGATATCATAAAGTAGTAATCATGTGTGATGCCGATGTCGATGGTTCTCACATTGCAACGTTGATTTTAACGTTCTTCTTTAGATATATGAAAGAGCTAATTGAAAACGGCCACGTTTATATTGCGACTCCTCCTTTATATATGGTGAAAAAAGGAAATAAAAAAGAGTATGCATGGAACGACGATCAACGTGATTTAGCTAACGAAAGAATGGGAGGAAGTGCTGCTGTTCAACGTTACAAAGGTCTTGGAGAAATGAACGCAGAGCAATTATGGGAAACTACCATGAATCCTGATTTCAGAACGTTACGTCAAGTGACTATTGATAGCTTATCAGAAGCAGATAGGATTTTCTCTATGTTAATGGGTGATGAAGTACCACCTCGTAGAGAATTCATTGAGAAAAACGCCGCTTACGCCAAAATTGATGCGTAAATCGGTAACTATAATAGGATTAGTATTAGCATTCTTTTTTACACAAAAAAGTAAGGCTCAGATTGTAAATCAACAAATAGGGTATCTGTTAACAGATGCCCTTTTCTATTCGGGGCAGTATATAACTCCAGCTACTGACGCAGCGGTTTATCAAGCTTCTTCTTCTTGGATGAATTCGGCTAAGAAAAAAGAAAAATGGAAAGTTGATTTAGGTTTACATGTTAATACTTTTTTTGTTCCTAAAAGGGATAGACAATTTCAAATAAGTAATGATGATCTTCTGTTTTTTGAAATTGAAAACGCGGAAACTGCAGTTGTTCCTACTACTTTAGGAAATGATAATCAGGTTTATTTGGTTGGTGATTTAGACGGTCAACAAGTCCGATTTAAAACTCCTGAAGGGATTAATCAAGAGGTGGTTGTTTATCCTTATTTGCAAGCTAGTGTTGGATTACCATATGGATTTGAATTTGTAGGAAGATATTCAACTCGAACCAAATTAAAAAGAGGGGATTATCAAGTGTATGGATTTGGGTTAAAGCATAACTTTAGTCAGTATTTTTCAAAATTGGAACAAAAAAAAATTAATATTTCATTGCAAACGGTTTATTCAAATGAAGAAATCCGATTTGATTTTTTAGATGTTCAAACGGCTACTTATGGAAATTTAGGATTAGATAGATTTAGTAGTAAAATAAATACTTTCCATTTTCAATTTGCTGTTTCAAAGGAAATAAATGATTTTGAAATTATTGGAAGTTTAATCACTAATGTTAGTGATTTTAATTACAAAGTTTATAGTGATAGTTCTGAACCTTCAATATTTTTAGATCCAATTAACCAACTTATTCCACAACTCGAAGAAACGAAATGGAATACAATGGGCGAAATTTTGGGTAGATATCAAATAAGCAAAATTTATCTGCAAAGTTCAATTGCTTTTGGTAAATTTGTAAACGCAAATATTGGAGTTCAATATCAATTTTAATTTAACAATTTTAATATACACAACAAAATGAAAGTAACAATAGTTGGTGCGGGTAACGTAGGTG